>PFWI01000154.1 GCA_002791075.1 bacterium (Candidatus Ratteibacteria) CG_4_9_14_3_um_filter_41_21
ATTTTTTTCTTTTCCCTTACCAGGTTTTAGGGTCAAAAACATCCCTTAACCCATCCCCTAAAAAGTTAAACGCCATTACGCTGATAAAGATAAATAATCCCGGAATAAGCACCCAGGGGAAATGGCTTATTACCTGAAGATTACCGATCGCCGCCGCCAGCATATTTCCCCAACTGCTCTGCGGCTCCTGGATACCCAGACCAAGAAGAGAAAGAGCTGATTCCCCCAGGATATAGCCGGGAATAGATAAAGTGGCTGCGGTAATCGTATAGGAGAGGGTATTGGGGAGGATGTGGCGAACGATCAGCCGCAGGTTGCTTGCGCCAATTGCTTTTGCGGCTAAAACATAATCTTCTTCCCTTAAAGAGAGAACCATCCCCCGGATCACGCGGGCCAGAGACGCCCAGCCAATCAGGGAAAGAATGATTACAATCATCAGGTAGACTTGCACCGAGGAAAGAGTAGTGGGAAAGGTTGCTCTTAACGCCAGCATCAGATAGAATCCCGGAAAAACCATCATCAATTCTGCCATCCTCATCAAAAAAGTATCCAGTTTTCCGCCAAAGTAACCGGAAATTCCTCCAATAAGCAAACCCAAAAAGAAAGAAATGGATACCCCGATAATACCAATAGAGAGAGAAACCCTCGCTCCCTGAAGAATTCGCGAAAACGTATCCCGGCCATATAAATCTGCGCCAAAGAGATAAAGCGTTGCCGGCGCACCAACCCCAAAGAGATAATCGCGACTCGGTATAACCCCAAAGAGTTTATGCTTTGTTCCGCGGAGAAAAAGGCGAATAAAATAGACTTCGCTTTTATCCTCTTCATATTTCCGAGAGACGGGGTCTTTTAAATGGTATTTATAAACGAAGGGACGCAGATGAAAGCCTCCGTTTATTTCCCGGAAATGGATTCTTGTTGGCGGACAATAAGAGAATTCCCGATTTTGCAAATCATAAGGGTAAGGTGCAATAAAATCGGCAAAGATAGCGATTAAATAAAGAAACAAGAGCGCAACCAGGCTAAAATAAGCTAGTTTATTCCTTCTTTTCAACCTTTTTAAAACCTCTTTCATAATATTTATCTAACCACGAATTACGCGAATTAATCGAATTAGAACAAAGCCGAGCAAGCTCGTCCACTACATTTCTTTTTAATCCTATCAAAATTCTTAATTCGTGAAATTCGAGCAATTCGTGGTTTCATTTTACCTGTATCTTATTCTCGGGTCGGCAAAAGCTAAAAGGATATCGGCAATAAGATTGCCTAAGATTAAGAGAAACCCTCCTACCAAAAGTGAAGCCATCACCACGTAGAGGTCCTGAGACATCACCGCCTCCAGCATCAGTCTTCCTAAACCGGGCCAGGAGAGGATAATCTCCACCAAGGCCACTCCGGAAAGCAGGCCGGAGAGTTCATAGCCAAAAATGGTAATTAAAGGATTGATACTGTTGCGCAGGATATGTTTATAAATAATCTTTCTTTCGGATAAACCTTTAGCCCTTGCCGCGGTAACATAAGAAGCGCGGAGATTCTCCAGGAAATTTCCCCGCATTATCCGAAAAAGACCCCCAAAACTGCAAATCACCAGAACAAGTGCGGGCAAGAGTAAATGATGGATTCTATCGGCAAACTTTCCGAAAGCACAGAATTCTTCGTAGTGGATACTGGTCGCTCCCCCAATAGGAAACCAGCCGGTTTTAGCCGCAAAATAAAGCAGAAGAAGAGCAAGAAAAAAAGAAGGGAGGGAAATCCCTGCAAAGGCAAGACCAGAGAGTAACCGATCCGGCGCTCTATTCTCCTTTAAAGCGGCAAAAATTCCCAAAGGGATAGCGATAAACCAGGTAAGAATCATTACCGAGATTGAAAGAGTAAGGGTATTAAGCAGTCTTCCTTTAATGAGGGAGATTACCGGGATATGATAGGTGAAGGAGATGCCAAAATTAAGGTGGCAGATGTTGAAAAGCCAGCGTAAATACTGGATAATCAAAGGTTTATCCAGAGCAAATTCCTGCCGCAGTCGGGCAATTGTCTCGCGACTGACCTCTGGATTCATACTCATCCGGGTAAAATAGTCCCCGGGAGCAAGTTGAATAATCAGAAAGGAGATGAAGGTCATCCCGATGATTAAAGGGAGCAAATGCAGAAAACGCCGAGAAATATACCTAAGCATCTTTCATTACGTTTTTATCTTCCGTAAACA
>PFWI01000202.1 GCA_002791075.1 bacterium (Candidatus Ratteibacteria) CG_4_9_14_3_um_filter_41_21
GCCTCTTTTTACCCCCTGGAATAGCCATTTTAATAGCATATTATACCATAAAGTTTCGCTTTTGTGGAGCAAAGGCGAAATGGGAATTTGACAAAAGATATTGAATAAGGTATAATTACATATAAATTGGAGGCTAATATGAAAAAAATATTTAAGGTATTAGTAGTTTTAACTTTGATATTTGGTTTTTCAGGAATCTCTTTTACCGATGATATTACTTCTCCAACATACCGCGAGGAAAACCGAATTTATGTCCAACCCTCTCCTTATAGAGAGCCCCCTGAAGTCATCCCTTATCACAATTCTGATAGTGAACCTCATATTATGAATCCCAGTCCTTATATGAACAGAGAGGCCCCAGACTATTCAGATGTATATCAAAATCCTCGTCGCGTTCCCGATAATCCCTTTCTAAATGCACCACGCTATGATAATGAGACATATAATCAATCTCTGGATAATCTCTACCGTTATCTAAACCGCTCTCGCGAGAGAAAATCAATAGACGACCCCGAATGGTAATCGTTCACCTTCATAATTCTATTAGATCGCATCCTTTCCGTATCCTCTGACTCCCCCAATTCCAGGGGTATTCTACTCTTCCCCGCATTGAGAAAACCCCTTAGAACGCAAGCGTAGAAGCAGTTAAAACCCTCCTTCTGCTCCTTCTCTTGCTTTTCTTTTTTTCCATGCTTCTTGTTGTTCATTTATTACGGGTGAAAAAAGAAACAGAGTTCCTTGCTCAGTAATTTCACTATATTCCAACATCATCATTGTTCGGGTGCCAAACCAATCAAATGTTTTTATGTATTTGTTGTCCTGATATCCTGCTCCGAATTTCTCAAAAGTTGCTTCCTTCAATCCAGACCAATTTGAGAAACCAACTGTATGAATTCTCCCGCTGCAGAATTTTCCTTGCCAAAAATTATATTCAACTTCTTCAAGATTGGCCGCTCCAATCTTTAAATCCTCATTTTTCTTTGTATATACCTGCGTTCCTCCATAACTTGGGTCGGTTCTATAATATTTCATTCCCGCTAAACTATCTATAGAAGTTCCCCATTTAATTCCTCTAAATCCATCCGGCTCTGTGCCTGGTTTCTCACCAATTCCCCACTCTGCAAAAGCAAAACTGCTTATCAATAAACAACTCAAAACTACTATCAACATCCTTTTCATCTCTCCATTCTCCTTTATTCAATATTATCTCTCTTCTTTCTGTTACACTCTTCACAAAGCAGTTCAATATTTCTTACGGTATTACTGCCTCCTTTGGATATAGGTATAATGTGGTCATATTCAAGATTTTCTCTACTTCCACATTTAGCACATTTCCCTTCGTCTCTTCTCCAGACAGCGATTCTCACTGCTTCCGGAATAACTTTTCTGCCTGGAGTTTTTTCTATTTCTTCTTCTGCCTCTTCGCTTATCTCCCTTATCGGCTTACCTCCTCCAATTTTCTCATATTGCTCCTTCATTGTTGCAAGTGCCTTTGGTAATTCAACGAAGAAAGTTTCCCACGGCATATCACAGTTGACATTCTTATTAAGGGAGTAGAACTGGATATTGTTAAACGATGATACTTTAATCAGATATCTGTCTATCATTTTCCCATCATTATCTTCCCGACCCAATATGCGGTTAATCCGTTTTATTTCGGCAAATACATTTTTCCCTTTCTCAATCTGTAATTCCTCAGGATTCTTATTAAAGAGGGATTTTATCTTTTCTCTGAAGAAGGATATAGCCTGCGGAATTCTTATAAATGCGGTCTCATATTCAAATTTGAGGAAATAAGTAATAATATTTCCGCTATCCCAACTTGTCTCCCAACTTAACATAATAAACT
>PFWI01000116.1 GCA_002791075.1 bacterium (Candidatus Ratteibacteria) CG_4_9_14_3_um_filter_41_21
AGGCCAGCGGCCAGTTTCGCGGCCTGGCTGTAGTCAACTATTTTTTTAATCGTCTCTTTATTTTGATGAGAGCCAAAAACAAAACCAAAATTTTTCCCCATTCTTTTCAAAGGACCGCTTGCCTGAACCGCTCCCACTGGTCCCGAACTACGAAACAGGTCAACCATATTCATTGTTCTCGGCAGTTGCTGAAAAGGAGAATAACACCAGAGAAGAAGCGGAATTTCTGGAAGTTCTTTTAAGGCCTCAATCACAAAATAGTCCTCTCCCCATATCAAATAGCAGATGAGTAGAAGATTAATATTTTCTTCTTTGAATTTTTTGAGGGCATGATTAAGCTTTTCCCTTGAATTTACTATCCCCGGATTAACAATATCTAAATATTCCCCTAAACTCTTATTTATCTCTTGAGCATCCTTTTCAATTAAGTCTGGGAGGTTTTTATAACAACCTTTATTTGCCCCGATCTGGCTGAACCATTCTCCGGATAAGAGTAAAAGACCCACCTTTGGTTTCTCCATTTTTCCCTACCTAACTTCCTTCCAGGCATTAATCATCGCCTCTACGCTCTGCCAGGGGGTATCCGGGAAAAGAGCATCTACCGGAGAGAGAATTACCCCTCTTTTCCCTAAGGTATCTACAAACTTAAAGACCGCTTCCTTAATTTCTGCAGGATTTCCTTTGGTTAAGGTTATGCTTGTATTTACTCCCCCGGCAACCGCCATTCTTCCCCTTAATTTTTCCTGCAGGAGATTCAAATCTACCCTGTCTTGCCCCGGGTCAACAAAATATAACAGGTCTACTCCGGCTGCACACAAATCCTCAATAAAGTTCATCACCCCGGTAGTCATCACATAGGCAAATTTTAAACCTTTCTGATGAACCAATTTTACCAGTTTCTTTAAATTCGGTAAAACATATTGACGGAATAGTTTTGGCGACCAGAAATCGGTAGAACTATACCAGCCCCTCTGGACAATGATGTCAATTCCACCAACCTCAAGCATCCTCTC
>PFWI01000082.1 GCA_002791075.1 bacterium (Candidatus Ratteibacteria) CG_4_9_14_3_um_filter_41_21
GACTATTCTTTAATTTTTTTCGTGTTCATTAGTGTTCATTCGTGGTTACATTGTTTTTCTCTGTGTTCTATTCTGCTTTTTGGCGGATATTCTTTAACAACAAAAGCATAAAATAATAGGACGTAGATTAACAGGATTTAAGAATAAAAATATAAAATATCTAAAATTATTTTAATTCTTTATCTGCGAATATCTGCGGAAATCTGCGTCCGATTATTTAAACCATGAAATTATCCCAGAGATATAGCCAATCTTTAATCAACCAGATTAATGTTACCAATTTGGTTGATGTGATGTTATCTCTTCTCATTATTTTCATTATTGTGGCTCCGGTTATTCAACAAGGCATTAACGTTCGGCTTCCGGCCGCCTCGGCCCAGAAAATTTCTGTTACCAAAAGTATTATCGTCAGTATCTCGGCAAGAGGAAATTATTACCTTGATAACCGACACTATCAGTTTCCTCAACTTACAGAAAGATTACAGGAGATCTCAAAAAAAAATCCGGAAGTTTCGATTATCGTGAAGGCAGACAAGGATGTTACCTATGCCAAGGTGATAAAGGTGCTTGATGCGGCGCGAGAAGCCGGAATTCTAAAAGTAGGTCTGGCTACGAGAAAAGAGTAGGGGAGGTAAGAGATAACTGGAATTTATCCGCTCGGGCTTTTTTATTCCTCGGTATTTCATACCTGCGGCATAACCGCCCACTCGCTCCTAAACTCCAGTCATCTCTTCTGATTGGAAGTTAGTAGCGGTGCGATTTATCGCACGAAAGATACAGAGAAATACGAGCATCTTTAAAGGCACGCTTAAAGTAAACCTCCTCGCCTTTAATGTTCTCCCCACTTGTGGGGAGATACAGAGGGGCATGAGTTGTCTTTGGGGAGAAAGAGAGATAATGGGAAAATCGTTCTTCATTTCTACGCTCATTCATAGTTTATTAATTGGGGTGCTTTTTTTTAACCCGGCGATGAGGAGAAATTTCTATCCTGGAGACAGGATTCAGCCGG
>PFWI01000012.1 GCA_002791075.1 bacterium (Candidatus Ratteibacteria) CG_4_9_14_3_um_filter_41_21
AGAGCAAAGTTTTCTACCTATATCTACCGGATTGCCAAGAATCTTTCCTTAAATACGCTCCGAAAGAGAAAACTGCGAATTATCTCTCTTAACCAACCTATTCCTGGCAAGAACGGAGAAATAGAGAGAGAATTTGCCGACTCCAGCCAGATTTCTCCCGCAGAAGTATTAGCAAAAAAGGAGGCTGGAGCCCGGGTAAAAAAGGCGCTTGATTCTCTGCCCGCCCCCCAGAAGACCGCAATTATTCTTAACAGATACAATGACCTCTCCTACGAAGAAATAGGCAAAGTAATGAACCTTTCCCTTCCGGCAGTAAAATCCCTCCTTCATCGGGCAAAGGAGAGTTTAAGAAAAAGATTAAAAGGAGTAAATTATACCCCCCCTCCTCACATCCTCCCCCTCAAGGGGGGAGGAAAGAGGTGGGGGTAACTTTGAAATTCCATATAATTAACTATTATAAAAAAGGAAGTTCATTTTGCTTGATAAAATTGGGTTTGTATGTTTTAATCCTCAATGGATACCAAGTGGGGGTATATAAATGGAGTCAAAAAATACTATTTTAACGGAAAAAAAGCTAAAAGATATTGAAGATATTATTGCATCTTCAGGCAGAATTGTAACCGCCGACGATATCTATAAAACTCTGAGTAAAAAGTACTCAAAGTTTGCTTTAAAGAAAAGGATATATGGGCTAAAGGAAAAGGGTTGGCTCATTCCTTTGAGAAGAGGGCTTTATTATATCTGCGATATCTCTTCGCGCGGTTTTTTGGATATATCACCTTTTATCATTGCCAGCGCCTTTGATAAAGATTCCTATATTTCATTAGATTCGGCTTTAAGTTTCTACAATCTTTTTGAACAGATGCTACGTACTACCTCCTCTATAACTATGTCTAAGTCCAAAAAATACGTATTTCAGGATAATACCTATCGTTATTTGAGGATAAACAAAAAACTATATTTTGGTTTTAAAACAGAAAATTTAGAAGGTTATTATGTTAAAGTTGCCGAACTTGAAAAGGTAATTCTGGATTATCTATATTTTAAGAATGACACGTATTCCGTAGATTTACTTATTGAGAAACTACAAAAGGCAAAGGATAGAATTGATTTCAAAAAGCTATTTAATTATGCGCGAAAATTTCCAGAAACCACCAGGCGAAAATTAGGGTTTATTTTGGATTTAATAAAAATAGATACGGAAGAACTGCACCGGGCAGTAAGAGCAAAAGGTTATAGTAAACTCACTTCTAAATCAAAGAGATTTAACGCGAAATGGCGGCTTTATTATGAAGATAGATTTACTGGATAGGTCTCGACTTGAGATTTTAAATAAACGAGGTCCCAAATATCATCTGCAGGATGCTGAAAAAGATTATTTCTTAGCAAGCCGTTGCCGAAATTAAAAATTCCTTGATTTTACAAGGGTTTTAGCCTTGCTAACAGGCGAACCTGAAAGGTTCGCACTACGTAGAACTTCCTCTTTTCTCACAAAAGGGGAAGTAGTGGCCGAGCTTGCTCGGCTAATGTAGGAGTTCAATTTATTGAACCCGAAACAACGGGCTTGATGGAATCAAGCCCCTACAGTAGCAAAGTAAACTTTGCCACTACAGACCATTATGTGGTTCAGTGAATATTTACAATGTAAATGGTATAAGAACGAAACTTTTTGGAGAAAAAGGTGTTTATACAGATGAGAGAGGAAAGAAAAATGGATGATCAAAAACTGGATGAAATTTTGGGAACGCTAAAGGATGTTGAGCCATCGGTCAACTTCAGGACGAAATTCTGGCAGAGGGTAGAGATAGCCGAGAAAAGAAGAAGTTTGGTTTTTAAAAGGCTGGTCCCGGCCTTCGCTACTTTAACTATTCTTCTAATTGCCTTTCTTATGCAGTTTCCAAAATCCTCACCAGAGCCGGCTTTCCTTATTTCACAAAAGGATATGGAAAATTTCTCCACCGAAGAACTATTAGCCGAAACTACAAATTATTTTAGTCCGAAAACTATTGCGACCGAACTGCTTACCAGTGAAGAGATTTTTGTTGCCCTTGTTCCCCGGGAAATACGGGAAGAGATACGGGAAGAAATATTAAACCACGAATGAACACGAATAAAAAATTTTGAAGAGGGGGTGAGAAGAAAAAAATGAAATCTAAAGCAACTTTTATAGCAACTTTGTTCTTTGGTCTGCTTTTATTGACCACCGGAGTAAAACTTTCCGCTGAATCCCGCGCTGAGAAAACACCGAATCAGAAAATCTCGGATGAGGAGAGGGAAGAGAGAAAGGGGAAAGCAAGCGAGATGCTGGAGACAATCACTCTTTGGAAACTTGTGGATGGGCTTAAACTAACTGAAGAGCAAGTGGCCAAATTTCTGCCCAAGTATAGAGAGGACAAAGACCTGAAGAAGGAATATCAGGAAAAGAGGAAAAAAATTGCCGAAGAATTAAAAGACCTTCTTCAAGATAAATCTTCCTCAAAAAAGATTGAGGAAAAATTAACTCAATTGAATAAACTGGAAGAGGAAGAATGGCAGAAGAAAAGAGCCTTAGAGAAAGAATTAAAGAGTATTTTAACCCCGGAGCAACAGGCTAAATATATCTTTCTCCAGAGGCAGATTGGCGAGGAAATGATGCAACGACTGAGAAAAAAAGGAAAAGAAAGGAAAGAACAGTCTCAAGAAAAGAGAGGTTTTGCGCCTGAGGAGTGATAACTCATAAAAGGAGATAGGGCGACCCGGGTTGCTCTATCTCCTTAACCATTGAGTTCCCCCCTTTTGCTGGTCATCTTTTTCTCCGGGGGTGCTAAAGAATGCCATTTTCGCCAATTTTTTTGTTCTCAAAGATGTTGTCATTTGGCTGACAGGGTTTAGAAATCTCTAAAAGGAGAGCAGGCCCTATTCCGGTAAAGGAATGGTCTGTTACTTGTCCCATTGTTAAAACATCCCCTTCTTTTTTTATCGTCTCTTTGCCATCAATAATCATTTTTACCTTTCCTTTAAGAATGAAGAATGTTTCGTGTTTAAAATTATGGTGATGGTAAGGACAGGTTTGATGGTCAAAGACAAAGAGAAACTTTCCGCAATAGCCTTCTTTTTCATTATTGGCGATCCAATATTCAATAAGACCAACCTTATAGAAATTCCCTAACCTTAAATCTAAGACTTGAGGTTCTACCAGTGGCATCTTTATTCCCCAGCATTCTATAATTTCTTTGCTCCTCTTTAACGCCTCTTTTCTTTCCTCTCCCCAGATCTGATAATCTTTTCTTTCCAATTCTGCCACTTCTCTTCTCCTTCTCTTTTTAGACTTCTGCGGAAGGGAAAACAATATTCTTGTAGTCGCTTGATCCCGGGAACCTTCCGGAAGAACTAATTCGCCGATGCGGAATATCCCATTCCGCTATAGAGTTTATTTTCTTGGCGAGATAATCATTTAAGCAATTTTTTAAAGAATCAATCCGGGCCAATAAAGCTCCATAGCGAGATTCTATCACCTCAAATCCGAAAGGTTTATTATTCTCCATCCAGGAATCTCGATGTATTCTATAGAGTTTTTTCACTTGGCGGGAAAGAGCAGGAATTTCATTTTCAACAAAAGAAGATAAGTCTTTCTTTGACTTGTAAGCATTAACCATTCTGGTCCATAAATTAGCTTTGAGTTGAAGGGTTTGTGCTAATTGACAGGCAAATTTAAGAGGTTTAGTGCCATTGGCATTTTTTTTAATCATATTTTCAAGCTCTGTTTTTAGTTTTTTATAATGAGCGGCTAATTTATCAGTGGGTAAATCCTTCTGCCAAAGCCCAAGCAAGGGGTCATCCCACAACAAGATTTTGGAGGGATTATACGGAGATTTGGCGCTATCCGCTAATCCAGGAATATTATCCAGATCACCAGCCCGCACATAGGCATCAAAATCAGCCTGGCAGGAGCCTTGAAAATTTGCTTTAAGTAACGAGGAATTAATTTTATCCTGATAGCAATGTTCAGCATATAGTTGGACTGCCGGCAATGCGGAAAAGAAATTGCATTCGCTGCCATCATCTCCCCACATTGTGGCCAGGGTTTCCTTCATACCCATTTTTTTACAAGCAGCCATACAAGAATTAAGGGTTGTTTCTGCAAAATGGTAGGAAGCCCACACTCTTCCCCAGGTCCACACTCCCGGGGCTACTATTATGGTTTTGCCAAAAATTTTATGCTTATCCAAAAAATCAACATACCACTGATAATCGGCATGATGATAATCCCAATAGACCAGAGCTACATTATCAGGAATATCCTTAATAACCTCTCTGGGAATAACGGCATTTTTATCATAATAATTGTTCGTTTTGGACCCAAAGCGAAAATACATATCGTCCCAAATCATTGGCTTTGCTCCAATACGGGAACAAATCCGGCATACGCGTTTTAGATGTTTGTTGAAGATTTCAAAAGAAGAAACAATTCCATGCTTTTGCTGATAAACTCCTGTTCCCAAACCATGAGTTTTATCCATCCCGATGTGAATCCGCCGGGAATGGAAAGAACCGCTTGCCGCTTTTATCATTTTCTCTAATAGAAGATAGGTCTTTTCCTCATCAACCAGGAGAACTCCTTTAACGTCCATGATATCCTGGTAGGCAGGCCAACGGAGGATTTGGCTCAGATGGCCAAGAACCTGAATGCAGGGAAACATCTCAATGCCCAATGTATTTGCATAATCGTCTAATTCTTTCAGTTCCTGCTTGGTATAAGCGCCCCTCAGATAACCAAAGAAAGGCTCTTCTTTAACCTGATAGGTATCCTCGGTATAGAGCGTGAGCGCATTAATACCCATTAATGCCAAATGCCTGAGCCACCTTTTACCAGATTCTAAATTCAAGACCGCTCCCCGGGAGCAATCAATCATTAATCCTAAAAAATTAAATCTTGGCGTTTCCTCAAACCCCTCTTTCTTGCTTGCCCCCATCAGTCGTCCCAAAGCCCGAAAAGCATCAATGCGACGCCCATAAATTATCTCAACTCCATTTTTGTTATAGACAACCTTCAAACCTTCCTTTAATCTGTTGCCTCCTGGCTTAAACCTTAACTCCACGCTATTTTTAGAACCTTTTTTTGATATTGGATACGCGTTAGATAAAGCATTTAACCCCGCTTTTAACTCTTTTGGCAACAAATTTTCTTTATAATAGAATAGATTCATCTTTCGCTCCTAATTTAATTGCATAGGAATTTCCTTTTTTGGCGAACCTGAAAGGTTCGCACTACGTAGAACTAAGATGTAGTGCGAGGCTGTTGCTACAAGCTTAATATGGAAGTTATCTTACGCATATTGCTACAAAGTAAGCGTATAGATTAGTAGCGCAATTTAGCCTCGCTAATTTATCTTGTCCATTGAGAGAGGGCAGGGATAGTTTGGACCTTATCGCCTTCCCCGTATTTTTGATACAGTTTCTTCACCTGCGAAAAAACAGAGGGTAGATTATTGATAAAAGTAATTGGGCGTGGGAACAAAAGCGCCAGATTGTGTGGAATATCGCCAATCTTTAAGACATTTAGAAATTCCGGACCACCATTGAAATGGGTAGCGATTGGTTTATCAAGAATAATGCCGGCAATATCTTGATCAAGCAAGGCAGCATAGATAGCAATCACTGCTGACGCACCATTGCCAAAAACAATTATTTTGCCAACATTTTTTTCACTGCGGATAATCGCAATACTCTGGAGTAAATCGAATGTCTGCCGTTCAAAGAGGGTCTGTCCCAAAAGAGGATAAGCACGGCGCACTGTCCACTCCAATCCTCGGCCGATAGATGTCCCACCGGTACCGCGAACCTCAATGATACCTTTACCGGCAATCATAGAATTTAGCCCCTCTAGACCCGCTCCTTGCCCCATAAAAGGAGAACGGGCATCAAGGGAAAGAGGTGCCACAACAACCGAATAGGGTTTGGGTGCAGCTATCGGAATGCAAAGGCGAGCACGAATAAGCAAATCAGGCTCAGTTTCAAACTCATAGGTACGGTACTGGAAATTTTCGTCCTCTCCATCCCTTCGGGCATTGGCATAGGGTAAACTGATCTTTTTCGGAAAGCTGCGAAATGTAACCGTCCGAAGTGTTTCTATCGCCTGGCATTGATATTTTTGCCACTCCTTCTTTTTCTCAAAGGTCATTTGTTTAGGTAATGGAATGAAAAATCTATCAATTTTTTTCATCCGGTCATTTTCTGGTGGTTTCCCTGCTTTATATACCGAGAGAGTTTTAGTTGTTTCCTCTCTATCAGAGATATCGTCAGTAATAGTAGCACTTGAACCTTTTAAATATTTCTCAAACCAATTAAATATCGCCAAGCGAATTTTAGGAGTATAGCCATGTTTGGAAACGTCCTCCACTAAACCAATGTTCTCTTCTTTGTTATAGACGCGATAAAGCATTCGCACCCGATGAACAAGAGACCTGTAGGCATACGGACGAAACAGTATATCCTCTGTTGCTGCACTGACCAATAATGGTCGTGGTGCAATCAGGCAGGCTACATCAGGGAAGTCCCAACCATAAGTATTAGTCCAAAAGGTGCAATCACAATGTCCATCTATGGTTCGTTCTCTAATATGTTGCTCTATGGTTCCGGTTTGACAAACAGGGCATATCACTTTGATGCGTTCATCAGCAGCACCAGTGAACCAGGACATTGTGCCGCCACCAGAGAGACCAGTGATGCCAAAACGGTTGTTATTCACATCCTCGTAGGTTATAATGTTTAAAAGTAGTTTATTATTCACAGTATTAGGGGGTTCTCCAAGGGGGGAG
>PFWI01000147.1 GCA_002791075.1 bacterium (Candidatus Ratteibacteria) CG_4_9_14_3_um_filter_41_21
AATCAAGGCAGCTGAGGCAGCCGCAGTTCCTCCGGTAGCTAAAAGGTCATCAATCAACACCACTCTTTCTCCCTTTTTAATACTGTCCTGATGAATTTCTATCGTTTCCGTTCCATATTCCAATTGATAGGTGATCTCTTTGGTGGAGGAGGGAAGTTTTCCTTTTTTGCGGATGGGGATAAAGCCAACCTTTAACTTTGACGCCAAAGCGGCTCCCAGGATAAATCCTCGCGACTCCACACCAACCACAGCCTTAATATTTTTGGGACACTCTTGCTGAAGAAGTTTAATCGTTCTCTGAAACCCTTCTCCGGCTTGAAGAAGAGGAGTAATATCCCTGAAAAGAATCCCTTTTTTGGGGAAATCAGGAATGCTCCGAATAAGATTCTTGATCTCTTCCATTTAACTCCTTTCTTAATTTTTTGACGGCTATTTTTACAATCTGGTGAATTCTCTGACGGGTAAGATGAAACTTCTTTCCGATCTGGGCCAAGGTCAAAGAAGGCTGCCCATCAAGGCCAAAATACAGTTTTAAAATTTTCTTTTCCTTTCCTTTTAATGGTTGAAACAGTCTTTTTAGAAATTCCCTGTCCTTGAAAAGCTCAAAACTTGTTCCGCTCTGGTCTCTAATAAGATCAGATAATTTGTTATTTTCTCCGTCAAAAGGAATCTCCGCTATAGCAATACTTTTTTTAACATTTTTGATTTTCTGCACATCAATTTTTATATCTTTCGCGATAGCCAGGTCATCAGGAATTTTGCCAAATTCGCTGACAAACAATTGAGCCTTTTTCTTCCATTTATAAGCCTGCTCCCTGATATTATCCGGTACCGTTACTACTTCACCCCCCTTCTCTATTGCCCTGAGGATAAAGCGCCGAATCCACCAGTAGGCATAAGTAGAAAATTTAACTTTCCTTTTTTTGCTTTTCCGGTCTTTAAATCTATCAATGGCATAGAGTAACCCCACGCATCCTTCTCCAAAAAGGTCAGCAAAAGGAAGTTTGGAAGAATGACGATACTGTGTTGCACAGGAGATAACTAAACCGATATGTTTTTCTGCCAATTCATCCCGCTCTTTTTTCTTCATTCTTTTCAATAAATTCTTCTATTTTCTTTAATACCTCTTTAAGCCGGGATAGATTCTTTCCATTTCCCTGGGCAAAATCTTCTCTTCCTCCGCCTCCTCCTCCCAGAAAAGAAGTAAGTTTCTTAACAATAGAATTGGCAGAAAAGCCTCGTTTAATAAGGTCTTTAGTTACCGTGACCACTAAAAAAGCATTACCTTTAAACTTAGCGGCTAAAAGAATAACACCCGAATCAATCTTCCCGCGAAGAATATCAGAGAGGGTTCTTAAGTAAATTTGGTTAAATCCAGCAACCTCCTCGGAAATTAATTTTATTCCCTGGATAACTTTAATCTTTTTTAGAAGTTCTTTTGCTTCTAAATCAAGAAGTCGATTCATTAATATTTCTTTGGTTTTTCTCTCTTCCTTTTCCTCCTTAAACAACTGCTCAATTCGCGCCAGGAGTAAATCAGCAGAAGTCTTCAGGCGTAAAATCAAAGTTTCAATGATTGCCTTCTCCCTTTTTGTCTGCTGATAAGCAACCTCCCGGGTAACTGCCTCGATGCGCTTTGTTCCTTTTCCTATTGAAGAGAGGGACTTAATAAGAAAGAGCCCAATTTCTCCGGTTTGAGCAAGGTGGGTCCCTCCGCAAACTTCCCGGCTATAATCTCCGATGGAAACAACCCTTAGGTTTTTCTCGTATTTCTCATCGAAAAGAGCAAGAGCCCCAATTCTCTTTGCTCTTTCCAACTCCATTTCCGCGATTGAAACTGAAGAATTTTCCAGGATTTTCCGGTTAACTTTTTCCTCAATTTTTCCTAATTCCTCCGTAGAGATTTCCGGAGCATAACTGAAATCAAACCTTAAATAATCCTCCCCGACAAAAGAGCCCCTCTGTTCCACCTCTTTACCCAAAATTTCCCTTAAAGCCCATTGCAGAAGGTGAGTGGCGGTATGATTGGACGAAACCGTTTTCCTGAAATTCTTATCAATAGAGGCAATAACTTCTGCCCCCTTTATTTCAAAGAGAGGTTTCTTTTTAAACTTCCCTAAATGAAGAATATCCCCGGCTTCATCTTTCTGGGTATCAAGAACCTCAAACTCCATTTTTTCATTTTTAATCCAACCTCTATCTCCAACCTGGCCACCCTTCTCCGGATAGAAAGGCGTTTTTTGCAGAACCAGAATATCCTTTAGGTCTTTCTCTTGACGGGACTGAAAAGACCTGAGAATTTTTGTGCTGACGCTTTCTTGACCATAGCCAACAAAGGCGGTTTTTTTAAAATCTCCGCCGGGGATATCTTTTTCTAATGCCTTTGAACTGGTAAATTTTGAAGATTTCCTTGCTCTTTCCTGTTGTTTTTTGATGAGTCCGTTAAATCCATCCCGGTCAACAAGCAATCCTTTCTCTTCCGCCAAATCCTGCATCAAGTCAAAAGGCAAACCATAAGTATCGTAAAGTTTAAAGAGCAGTGAACCGGGAATCTGCCGGCCAGAAAGAGAAGAAATCTTTTCCGCAAATAAGTTTTCGCCGGAATCAATAAGTTCGCCGAATTTTTCTTCTTCTTCCCTGATAATCCGGATGATTTCTTCGCTCTTTTCAGAGAGGTCAGGATAAAATTCCTGCATTGTTTTAGAGACGCTCTTGACTAACTGGTAAAGAAAAGAGTGGTTAATTCCTAAAGATTTACCCGTCCTTGCTGCCCTTCTTATGATTCGTCTGATGAGATAACCCCGGCTCGTATTTTCCGGGTAAATTCCGTCAGAAATCGCAAAAACAATTGCCCTGATATGGTCGGAAATAATCTGAATAGCCGTATCCTTTGTTTTGAGCCGGCCATATTGCAGGTTAGTTATCGTTTCAATTTTTTCGATAATGGGAGCAAAAAGGTCAGTTTCGTAATCACTGATTTTTCCCTGAGCAATGGATAAAACGCGCTCCAACCCCATTCCCGTATCCACCCCTGGCCTGCCCAAAGGCAAAAGTTTCCCTTCCTTTTGGTTAAACTGCGGAAAAACCAAATTCCAGAATTCCAAAAATCTATTGCAGTCGCATCCGGGCCGGCAATTCTTTTTTCCGCAACCAATTTTTTCTCCAAGATCAAAATAAATTTCCGAGCAAGGGCCACAGGGACCGCTATCTCCGGCGGGACCCCAAAAATTGTCTTTTTTTCCTAAAAAAACAATTTTCCTTGTTTTAATAACCTTTTGCCAAATTTTAAAACTCTCTTGATCCTCCTCATATACTGAGACCCAGAGATTTTCTCCGGGAAGTTTTAAAATTTCCAGGAGAAATTCCCAGGCCCACAAAATTGCTTCTTTTTTAAAATAGTCACCAAAGGAAAAATTTCCCAACATCTCAAAGAAGGAGTGATGCTTAGTGCTTTTGCCGACATTCTCGAGATCACTGTCTTTTCCTCCCGCGCGCAAGCACTTCTGGACGGTTGCCGCCCGGGAAAAAGGAACTTTTTCCTTTCCGTTCCCGAGCCAGAAAGGTTTGAATTGAACCATGCCTGCTGAGGTAAAAAGAAGCGTAGGGTCATCAGGGATAAGACTATGGCCAGGAACAATGCGATGATTCTTTTCTTTAAAAAAATCCAAAAAGAGTTTTCTAATCTCATTACTGTTCATAATTTATTGTATAGGAATTTCCCTTTTTTCTAACCACGATATTGTCACAAATTTCTCTAATTAAGAACTGACACGAAGTGTCATTGCGATGAGTGAAACGAAGAAGCAATCTCGAGATTGCCACGGCACTTCGTGCCTCGCAATGACCTGTTCTTGTTATTAATCTTTAATAATTCGTACAATTCGAGAAATTCGTGGTTTATTATTTTATCTGTTGTTGTTCTGTGGTTGCATAATTTATTTTCCCTATTACTTCTTCAATAATCTCTTCTCCGAAACCTCTGCTCCGTAGATAAAGATAAATCCTTTGCTTAGTTGGCACTTTTTTCAAAGATTTTATTTCTTTTATTTTTCTCTCGGCCAATCTCATTGCTAAAAAAGATTCCTTTTTTTTGGGCAATAATTTATTAAGGGATTGTTCGATAACTTCCCGGCAAATTCCTTTTCTTTGCAGTTCCTGGATTAAAAGATAACGGCCTTTTGGTTTTTCCGAGAGTTTTGTTTCAATATAGGAGAGGGCAAATTCCTGATCATTGATGAAATTTAAATCTTTTAAACCTTTCTGGAGTGTATCTACAATTATTTTTGTATAGCCTTTTTTAAAAAGCTTATCTTGCAGTTCTTTCTCCGTATAAGGCCGCTGGCTTAATAAACGAAAAGCATATTTTTTTGCTTTTTCTGTTTCATCCTTATTTTTCTTCACCTTTCAAAATAACAAAACGCGTATATTTGCCCTCTTGAATAAGCAAAATAGCATCCTTATTTTTCTTTATTCCTCTGATAGCTTCAGTATAGTCGGACAAATTATTTATTCTTTTTTGGTTGATTTGCTTAATGATTGTCCCTTTTCTTATCCCGGCTTCATCGGCTGAACTTCCCGATTCCACTTCATTCACCATAACCCCCTCATTGGTGTCCAAATTAAACCTTTTCATCAAATCTTCGGTAATCGCTTCTACGTTTAAACCACGCCAGTATTCTTCTCCCTCTTTTTCAGCAATAAGACTCTCCTCGGCGGGCATTTCTTCAATTTTTATCTCTAAAGTTTTTTCCTTTCTTTCTCTAATTATTTTTACCGGAATGGTCTTGCCTGGAGCGGTATTGGCAGCAATATGGGAAAGTTCATCAGGCTCCTTAATTACTCTTTGGTCAAATTGAATAATTACATCACCTCTCTTCAGCCCCCCCTTCTCCGCCGGAGAATTCTTCATTACGTCGCCAATAAGCACCCCTTCGGTTTCTCCAAGCCCAAAGGAGTTCCTTAATTCTTCGGTCAATGGTTGAATAATAATTCCTAACCAACCACGGACAACTCTCCCTTTTTCCTTTAATTGGCTAAAAACATCTTTGGCCATATTAATCGGAATGGCAAAACCAATGCCGGAGGAAATGGAAGGAGCAACAATAAAGGTATTGATTCCGATTACTTCTCCTTTAAGGTTGACCAGCGGACCACCGGAATTGCCAGGATTAATCGAGGCATCAGTCTGGATGAAATCCTCATATTGGCTAATCCCAAAGCCTTTTCTCCCCTTTGCGCTGATTACTCCTACCGTAACCGTCTCATCCAGTCCGAAGGGATTGCCAATCGCAATAGCCCACTCCCCCACACGAATGGCTTCGGAATCCCCTAACTTTACGGTAGGAAATTTTCCGAATCCTTTAATTTTAAGAATGGCTAAATCAGTTTTGCTGTCGGTACCAATAACGGTAGCCTTTAATTCTTTTTTCTCATCCATCAACTTTACCATTATCTTATCCATGTCTTTAACCACATGATTGTTGGTAAGGATGTATCCTGACGAATCAACAATAAAGCCTGAACCCAAGCCCTTTTGTTTTTGCTGGTATTCTTTTCTCTTTGGTTCTCGCGGCTGGAAGAAATCCTCAAATGGGTTACGGAAGACATCTCCAAGATTGCCAAAGGGGTCCCAATAGCGAAGGGTCACGGTTTTCTCGGTAGTGACTTGAACCACTGCCGGTTTTACCATCCTGGCCACATTTACAAAGGATTCCTGTAGAGAAAAAGCACTGTTAAACGTTTCAGCAACATTTTCGGGTTCAATGAATTGAACCGGTACAGCTTCGCGCCGAAGATACCTTAATCTATATCTATATTTTGCCGAAAGATTAAAACTAACAATTAATAGCACCGCAAAGACTGCGGTAAAAACAACTTTTTTCCGCATCTTCCCTTTTTCCATTTCTCCCCCCCCTACACCTTCATCTTCGCTCTAATTTCCTCTTCAATTGCCGCAGCTATTTCCGGGTTTGCCTTGAGGAAATCCCGCGCATTCTCGTATCCTCTTCCCAGAGTTTGAGATTTATAACTAAAAGAGCTCCCTTTTTTCTCAATAATTTTTTCTTCCAGGCTCAAATCCAGCAGGCAACCTTCTCTGGATATTCCCTGGTCGTAAAGAAGATCGAATTCTGCCTGTTTAAAGGGAGCGGCTACCTTGTTCTTCACCACTTTAACTCTGGTTCGATTACCAATAACGTTATCTCCCACTTTAATTGAGCCAATTCTTCTAATGTTGAGCCGGACGGAAGCATAAAATTTAAGAGCTCTTCCCCCTGGCGTAGTCTCGGGATTCCCAAACATCACTCCAATTTTCTCCCTTACCTGATTGATAAAAATTGCGCAGGTCTTTGATTTGCTTATTCCTCCGGTAAATTTTCGCATCGCCTGGGACATTAATCTTGCTTGAAGTCCAACCGTAACATCTCCCATCGCTCCTTCCAATTCTATTTTAGGAATTAAAGCGGCAACCGAATCAATCACTACAACATCAACGGAATTGCTCCTGATTAAGCGGTCGGCAATTTCCAAAGCTTCCTCCCCGGTATCCGGCTGAGAAATCAAAAGTTCGTCTAAATTTACCCCTAATTTAGCCGTATACTGAGGGTCAAGAGCATGCTCAGCATCAATAAAAGCGGCAATACCCTTTTTCTTTTGCGCTTCAGCGATGATATGAAGAGCAAGACTGGTTTTACCGGATGATTCCGGACCAAAAATTTCCACCACTCTGCCCCGGGGTACTCCGCCTATCCCAATAGCTAAGTCCAGAGAGAGGGCGCCGGTAGAAATTGCCTCAATTTCTACCCTGGCTCCCTTTTCTCCTAACTTCATAATTGAACCTTTGCCAAAATCTTTCTCAATTTGATCCAAAGCTAACGACAACGCTTTTTCCTTATCCATTTAATTTTCTCCTTTAGCGAACCTAAAAGGTTCGCACTACATAGAGCCAGATGTAGTGCGAGGCTTTAGCCTCGCTAATTTAATCTCTTTTAAACAAGTATATATCGGTCCTTCTTTTTTAAGTTGACTTTCCATTACGTTGAAGTAACTAACCGGAAATGAACAGAATTGATAATCTTCAAATTTCCTGATTAAATCTTTCAATGCTTCGTTCCTTATCATCGGTCTTTTTACCCTGGCTATTGTGAGATGCCCTTGAAACTCCCTTTCTTCGCGAGGAAAGTCCTTTTTCTCCAATTCTTCCTCAAGGAGCCTGTTAATCTTTTTTAAACCTTCGGCTCCTTCCTCTACCCCAGCCCAAATAACCCTTGGTTCCTTAATGCTGGGAAAGATGCCAATACCTTTAAAACTTAAGGAAAATGGCGAAAATTGTTGTCCAATGATTTGGCAACTTTTAATTATCTCCTTTAATCTTTCTTCTGAAATTTCTCCCAGAAATTTCAGGGTAAGATGTAAATTCCCTATCCTCACCAATTTTAAAGGAAGATTATTCCTTCGGAGAAGATTATTTATAGATGTAAATTTTTCCTTTGCTCCCTCGGGAATTTCTACGCTAATAAATACCCGCATTATTTAAGCCACGGCATCATCGCTCTCAATCTCTTCCCCACAACCTCTAAAGGATGAGCCTCGTCCTTCCTGGAGAGGCTGTTAAAAACAGGTCTTCCCACCTGATTCTCTAAAATCCATTCTTTAGCAAATTCTCCCGACTGAATCTCGGTTAAAATTTTTTTCATCTCCTTTTTTGTTTTCTCCGTAATAATTCGGGGGCCCCGGGTTAAATCTCCGTATTCAGCCGTATCGCTTACGCCTTTCCTCATTCCGGTAATCCCTTTATCGTTAATGATATCGACAATTAATTTTAATTCATGGCAAGTTTCAAAGTAGGCAATTTCCGGCTGATAACCTGCCTGGATGAGCGTTTCAAATCCGGCTTTAATTAAAGCAGAAACTCCTCCGCAAAGCACCGTTTGTTCCCCGAAAAGGTCAGTCTCGGTCTCTTCCTTGAAGGTCGTCTCTACCACCCCTGCTTTTGCTCCGCCAATAGCTTTCGCGTACGATAAAGCAATGGATAAGGCTTTTCCGGTATAATTCTGGTAAATAGCCACCAGACAGGGAACCCCCTTTTTTTCTAAATACATCTGTCGCACTAAAGAACCCGGCCCCTTGGGAGCAATCATAAATACGTCAACATTTCCCGGGGGAATAATCTGGCCGAAATGAATGGCAAAACCATGCGAAAACATTAAACTATTTCCTTCTTTTAGATGAGGAAGGATACTTTCCTTAAAAACTTTAACCTGGATATGGTCTTGAGTTAAAATTTGGATAACGTCACCGGCTTTTGCCGCTTCCTCTGCCGACACAGGCTTAAAGCCATCCTCCAGGCTATTTTGATAATTTTGGGTTCCTTTTAATTCGCTTATGAGAACCTCTATGCCACTGTCTCTGAGATTTAAACTCTGACCTCTTCCCTGAATACCATAGCCAATAATCGCAACTTTCTTTCCCTTTAATACTTTTAAATCCGCGTCCTTTTCATAATAGATTTTTGCCATCATTCCCCCCGTTTTTTTCTTCTTTTCTTATCCCTACTCTACCGGTTCGTCTAATCTCCTTAATTCCAAAGGGACGTAATAACTTTAACATTATTTCTATCCGATCAGCATCGCCTACAAGTTCCACGACCACAGTTTTTTCTCCTACATCAACCACTTGGCTGCCGAAAGTTTCCACTATTTTCATAATACTGGCTCGGTTAGCCGCATTAATCTTGACTAAGATTAATTCCCGCTCCAGATAAGCAAAACTGGTTAAATCCTGAACTTTTATTACGTCAATAAGTTTATTTAGTTGTTTGCTAATCTGTTCTAATATTCTTTCATTGCCTTTTACCCCAATAGTTATGTGGGAAACAGTCGGGTCCTCAGTTTCAGCCACCGAGAGAAAATCAATGTTAAAACCCCGGGCAGAAAAAAGACCGGCAATCCTGGCTAAAACTCCGAACCTATTTTCCACGGTTACGGAAATCAAATGTTTTTTTTCTTCCATTTTTTCTACTAACCACAAATTGTCACGAATACAATAAATTAAAGATTACCAACAAGAACACGAAAGCACGAAAAACTACAATATCTTTAACCACGAATTACGCGAATTTCTCTAATTAAGAACTGACACGAAGTGTCATTGCGATGA
>PFWI01000006.1 GCA_002791075.1 bacterium (Candidatus Ratteibacteria) CG_4_9_14_3_um_filter_41_21
ACAATTCCAGCAATTCCTTAGAGTTTATTTTTGCTTTCTGTTCCTTTTTTAACTCCAAATCCTTTGTCTTCGAGTTCTTTCTCTTGCACCCTATGTAAATCCTCAAATCCCCAATTTCAGGAGTGTTATACCCTTCCTCACTTTAAGAAAACCCCTTGGAACGCAAGTATAGAGACGGTTTTCAGGGATTTGTGGGGAAATCTATAGTTCGGAGTACCGAGTTCTTCAGAACTTATCTATATCTCGAAACTGCAAACCAAGCCGCTAATGCACTCAGAACAGATGCAATACATGCTACTAATGCCACAATCCAAAGTCGGTGTTCTCTGTATGAACGCTCAGTGTTTATGATTCTATTCACTAACTTTGCTTCAAGAAATTTTCCATCAGAAGTAGATATTCCCTCTAAGCTAACACCTATTTTTTAGCATACTTTCTCAGTGCTATCTCACGATCTTCACTCTTTTCCATCTTCATTATCTTTCTAAATTTCAATCTCACTTTTACTCCCTTTTCCTCTCATTTTTGTCTTCCCATTTTCATCTTTGTAATAGTTACGGCCTTCTTCGGTAATCCTCCATATTCCCCCACGAAGTTTATCCAAAAGTCCCACCTTTTTCAACCTATCACTTGCCCACCGAACATTATTTTTCCATACAATCTCACCAGAATTAAGTTCTTCATAATCAACTTCTTTTAAATCCATTTCCTTTCCTACTTCTTCTATGACTTCACATGCTTTACCTTCTCCACCGAAATCTATTAGAGTTTTCAAAAGAGGTGCATCGTATTCCTTCCCTAAGGTTCCATATTCTCCTTTCCCCTCTTCCGTTCCATCCGGTATAAAAACCGCCTTGTTTCTTTTCTTCCTTTTCATTTTTTTGTATCCCCCTTCACTAATAGTATAACGATGGCTATTCAAAAGGTAAAGTGTGTAATTTCATTCATAGGTATTTTTCATCTTCATCATAAATTCAAATTTTGATTTTTCAATAAAAAACAGAATTAGACCTGCCCTATTTATAAATTCCATAGCAAATGAGAGGGGCAAGATTCCCTTGTTCATCACAGTAATAGCCTGCTTTCAAAAAATGTTCTTTTGAAACTAATCCTTTTTCTATTGCTTTCAAAGTTTCTTTCTTGTCATCAATATAGCAATAATACAAAGGGTTATTTGGTTCTTTCTTCCCTTTTCGATATTTCCCATATTCCTTAACTTCTTGAAGATACCTCATTGCATCTATCTCAGGTGCTGTTCTCAAATATCCTATCTGGGCTTCAATAAGTTTAGGGTCTTCACCCTTTATCTGCATAGAGACAACACTAATAGCATCAACTATTTTAATTTTTCTATTAGCAAAATCTTTATAAAAGGCGTTTATGCCATCTTTTATCTGTTCCGTTGTCGTTCCTTTTGGAATGTAGGAAGAGGGAAGTAACGATGGAGGTAAACTGTTACTCCAAATTTTTATAAAAATTTTATATTGCTGGTCTGCTATATCTTTTCCAGCAAAAAAACCCACAACGTAGCCAATTCTAAAATCCTCTGACAATTTTAACCAAATATTTCCATCATTTTCTAATACATATACATATTTTTCTTTCTGCACTGTTTCTTCTTCTTGAGATTTCTTATCGAGGGAGTCGAGGAAGTTGAGATAATCGGGTTGAAGTAGGGCTGCCTCAGCATCAGATGCCCTTTTCTCCAATTCCTCATTTTTGCTCTTGAGGTCGGCTATTTTCTTTTCGGCAGCTTTCAACTTTTCTATATCTGAAATTTCACCTTCAGCTTTCTGTCCAATCTTTTCTTCATTATCAACGTTACCTGGTTTATTATCCATTCCTTCCTTTCTCTTTTTCTCAATTCTCTTAAGTAAAAAACTTTGTTCTTGCTTTCTTTATAAGTTCCTTAAGCCTTCTTTCAGGCATTTGGGAAGCATATTGCCCCCAAAGAATTAATATTCCTGCCATTCGGGACTACTAAAATCAGGTTTTTCTTGCTTTGCCATTACTTATCCTATTTCCCCCCCTCTTTATATCTCCCCACAAGTGGGGAGAAGATTAGAATCATCTTGCGGACTTGATAAATTGCGACACTATATTCTCTACTATCTTTAGTAGCAATATGCGAGAAGATTTACTCCTTGAGGTTGCTCACAGCAACTCAAGCCCTTACAACAAACAATAGCAGAGCAAGCTCTGCAACTACTCTGCTTGATGAATCGGACCTCTACATTTTATAAAATTCTTCGAATTTTATCTTTAAAACATCCGGGTTATTCTGAATATATTCTCTGATTTTTGCTAAAGCATTTTCATTTCTTATTATATGTTCAAAATAGTTGGGTTGCCACAACCGTTTACCTATCTGTAGTGGCAAAGCTTGCTTTGCCTTAATAGTGGTAATTGATTTAAACGCTTGCACAATTTGAGATAATGTTTTATCTAAATCTTTTAAAATAAAAATTATGTGGACATGGTTGGGCATTATGACGGAACAATCTATTTCTAAACCAGAAAATTGTTCTTTAAGCAGAGCAAGCTCTGCAACTACAATATTTTTTATTTTAGAATAAGTTAAGAGGGGTTGTTTAAAGTCAGTACATATTGTAACAAAGTAGTATCCATCTTCTTTATAATCATAGTGTTTTAATCTAATATTTTTGCGAACAGGTAGTTCCCCCGCCATTCTGCAGGTAGTTTATCTATTTACCGTTGACAATTCTTCTTTTACCCTTTCTGCAAGATAAACCTTGGTCAAGGACTGGTAGGGAATGCCTTTCTTGTTGGCTAATGCTTTGATCTGATTCACCAAATAGACCGGCATCTGTAACGAAATTAATTTAGAGGTGGGTTTGAGTTTAGGAAAGATGGCCCTCCTGGCTTTTGAAACATCTATGTAATCGGTAATGTCGTGATTGGACCAAAACTCAAACTCCTCATTCTCATTCCTAAATTTCGGAATCTTTTTTGATTCTTCTTTCATAATGCCCCCTCTCTTTTCTACTCATATCTCTTGCAGAGATTACTCTTATTTTTTTTCTTCTTATTGTGAATATTATCGTAAGATTCCTTCCTTTATCCGTAATGCCCAAAGCATAATAGCGCTGTTCTCTCTGTTCTTTAGTTGTTGGAATTTTCTCCACCAAGGGATTATTAAAGAACACTTCCTCGGACTCATCCGGGCTTACCTTATGTTTAATAACATTTTTTTCTACATTCCATTTGTCCCAGTCAAAACCTTCTGGTTGAAGTTTATCCAAATTCATATATAAATATTATATATTATTTTCTATCTTATTGTCAAAAAAATGATATTACTTTGTGCGATGAATCAATTCTCTACAACAAACAATAGCAGAGCAATCCCTGCTTTCGCAGGGACTGCAACTACTCTGCTGATAAATCAAGCCCCTACAACAAGTGCGATAAATCGCACCGCTACATTGTCGAGTTCCCAAGGGATCCCTTCGGGACAAGCTCTGCAACTACAATAGAAAATTTCTATGTTTTCAGGACGGCCAGGAAAGCTTCCTGGGGAATCTTTACCGTCCCGATACTTTTCATCCTCTTCTTTCCGCTTTTTTGCTTCTCCCAGAGTTTCCTTTTTCTGGTGATATCTCCGCCGTAACATTTCCCGGTAACAAATTTCTTCCTGGCAGAAATTGTTTCGCGGGCAATAATCCGATTATTGATAACGGCTTGAATTACCACCTGAAAGAGTTGCGTAGGGATAGCCTTTTTTAACTTCTTTAGAATAGCCATTGCTCTTTGCTGGCTATTTTCCCGGGGAACAATCAGCGAAAGAGCATCCACAGGTTTTCCATTAATCAAAATATCCAGTTTTATCAGATCAGAACTCCTATACCCAATGAAGTAATAATCCAGAGAGCCAAAGCCATGGGTGACGGTTTTTAAACGATCATAAAAATCAACCAGGATTTCTGAAAATGGCATTTCGAAAGTAAGCAAAACAGTATCTGTAGAAAGATAAACAAGCGATTTCTGCTTTCCCCGGCGGTTTAAACATAATTGGATGAGGTCACCAATATTGGAGGAGGGAGCGATGATAAACAAAGAAAGAAAAGGTTCCTGAATTTCTTTAATTTCCGAGAGCGGAGGAAGGCTGGCCGGGTCCTTAACCTTAACCATTTCACCGTTTTTATTCTTTATCCTTAAGGTCAGGTAAGGTGTTGTCCTGACCAGAGAAAGATTGTATTCCCTTTCCAGTCTTTCCTGAATAATTTCCATATGAAAAAGTCCGGAAAAACCGCAGCGAAAGCCAGGACCAAGGCTGCTGGAGGTTTCCGGCTCATAGGTGAAAGAAGGGTCGTTAAGCGAAAGCTTGAGCAGACCTTCACGCAGACTTTCGTAATTTCCGTCATCAGCCGGGTAGAAACTGCTATAAACAAAAGTTTTGTTTTTCTCTGCCGGAACCAGAGGGGTTTTCGAACCGTTGTCAACCGTAGTGATGGTATCGCCCACCAGAATTTTTCTTAAATCTTTGATATTTACGGAGAGATAACCTACTTCTCCTGCGGAAAGAGAATCTACCTCTTCCGGCTCGGGTTTGAAAACCCCTACCTCTTTTACCTCGCCGACCAAATCTCTTGCCAAAAATTTAATGGGGGTCCTTTTTTCTATTCGGCCGTCTTTTACTCTGATGTAAAGGTCTGCTCCCTGGTAAGGGTTATGATGAGCATCAAAGATGAGGCCGCGAAAAGGAGATTCTTCTCCTTTTGGAGGAGGGATTTTCCCGATGATTGCGTCAAGAATCTTCTCAACTCCAATCCCTTCTTTAGCGGAAGCAAGAATAATTTCTTCTTCTTTTACTTTGAGAAGATTCATTAGCTGCTCCTTGGTCTTTTCAATCTGAGACGTAGAAAGGTCAATTTTATTAATCACCGGGATGATCAAAAGACCAAGTTTTTCAGCAAATTTCAGGTTGGTAACAGTCTGGGCTTGGACCCCCTGGGAAGCATCAACTAAAAGAAGCGCTCCTTCGCTGGCAGTTAAGCCCCGGGCTACCTCAGAGGAGAAATCAATATGCCCGGGAGTATCCAGAAGATTAAGGATATAGCCATCATAGAGAATTCTTACCGGATGGCTCTTGATGGTAACCCCGTGTTCCCGCTCCAGATCCATACTATCCAAAATCTGGTCGCGGAAGTTCCTTTCGCCAATCGTATGAGTAAATTGTAAAATTCTGTCGGCTAAAGTGGATTTCCCGTGGTCAACATGGGCAATGATGCAAAAATTCCGAATATTTTTCATAATACTTTAACGACAAAAATAACGAAAAACTACAAAATACTCTAACCACGAATTACGCGAATTATTC
>PFWI01000275.1 GCA_002791075.1 bacterium (Candidatus Ratteibacteria) CG_4_9_14_3_um_filter_41_21
ACTACTGAATTTAATCTGCGTTAATCTGCGTCCCATTAATTTCTTTATCTGTGGTTTCATTCTTTTACCGGTTTTACGTAGATGTCTTTGAAACGGAGGTCAATATACTCATATTTTATATCTTTTTGGGACAAATCGGCAAGAACTCTCTTCAAAAGAGAAAAATTACTGGCTAAATTTTCCGAAGAAAGGTATAAACAAGAATTTTCATTGAAGAAAACAACAATTTTGCGTTTTTGAGCAAGGTCAAGACTCCGAATCCTGAAATTGGGCAGGGTTTTAGAAAATAGATTCTGGATTTCCATTATTATTTTTAAGTCTTCGCTCTCTACTTCCGCCCTGCTTAAAGGTCTTTTTTCGAGAATCCCTTTAACTTCGGGGAGCAGGGAGAAATTAGGAGGTTCCTGAAGAAGCACCCCATCCTGGTCAATCCCAAAAATTTGACCATCCCATTGAGCAATAGCCAGGGGAATTCTCTGCTCAACTTCAATAATGATTTTATCCGGTAAGTGCCGCAGAATAACTACCTTTCGGATTGATCGTTCCTGAATAAGAGCGCCAGAGATTTCTTTTAAATTGAAACAGAAGATATTTTCGCCCTTTTTAAGATTTGATTTTTCAATCAGAGCGTCCGCTTTTTCTTTAGCTATTCCTCTTACCTCGATTTCTCTGATTTTAAAGGCGGGGGAAGAAAGCAAGAATTTTTTGCATTCCGCCCGGAGTAAAAAGAAAAGCAAAATTACACCCAGGAGAATGGAGAAGATAAGAATTCTACGGAGATTAGTTTTTATTCTTCTCCATTCCTCTCTCCTGACCTTGGGCCTTTTCTTTACTTTAAAGTTTTTTCTTTCCATATTTTTCTCCTGCTTCCTCTACTCCCAATTCTATCAATTTCGCACACAGGCTCGGAAAACTGATGCCGGCGGCGCGGGCGCTATCTGGGAAAAGGCTGGTTTCGGTCAAGCCGGGAATGGTATTTATATCCAGGAGATAAGGATTTCCTTTTTGGTCAATGATAATTTCGGTTCGGGAGAGACCTTTACACCCTAACACCTGATGTGCTTTTAAAACAATTGTTTCGGCTCTTTTTACAAACTTTTCGGGGAGATTGGGAGGAATGATATGAGTGCTTGCTCCGGGAGAATACTTAGCCTGGTAATCATAGAATCCGCTTTTTGCCTTAATCTGAATGGTTGGCAGGACCACCGGTTCTCGATTACCCAGAATGCTAACGGTAACCTCCTCTCCTTTAATATATTTTTCAATAAATACCGGTGAACCAAATCCCCTGGCTTTTTTAATTGCTCTTACCAGGTCCTTTTCCCTTTGGACAATAGAAATCCCAAGGGTAGAACCAAGATTTACCGGCTTAACCACCACCGGATAAGAGAAATGTAGTGCGAGGCTTTCAGCCTCGCTTTCATCCTCGTTAATTAAATAAAATTTTGGACTGGGCAGTTTATGGTAGCAAAAGATTTTTTTAGCCAAAACCTTGTTCATCGCCAGAGAACTGGCTAAAGGAGGAGAACCGGTATAGGGAATCTTCAAGGTCTCTAAAAAACCCTGGATGGTTCCGTCCTCACCAACTCCTCCGTGAAGAGCGATAAAAACGCAATAGGGTTTCTCCTCCAGCAGTAATTTTAAAGCATCTCTTTTTTTGGGGTCAACGCCAAGAACTTTGTATCCTTTTGTTTTTAAAGCCTGCTCTACCGCTTCCCCGGACTTTAAAGAAATTTCTCTTTCCGGAGAATCCCCTCCTTTTAAAACAATGATTCTTTTTTTCATTCTCTTCTCCGCGAATTTGGAAGGTTCGCACTACACACAATCAAAATTTTAGGTGTTGAAATCTTACCATAAATTAGAGAAGATTACCAAGAAGACGTATTGCCCTTTCAGTAAAATTGTGATAGAATAAAAAAATATGAAAAAAACACTTAAACAAATAGAGGGTATTTTACTCCTTGCTTTAACGCTTTTTCTTATACTTAGTTTTTACTCCTATTCGGAGTATGACCCTGGTTTTGAATTTGCGAAGGTTTCATTCCCCTCCTCCTCTTCTATCCACAACTTAGGAGGTCTTGTCGGCGCCTATTTTTCCGGGTTATTTCTCTTTCTTCTGGGAACCGGCAGTTACATTCTCCCGGTTCTCACCGGGTTTGTGGGCGCGCATAAAACCTGGGGAAAAGGAAGTTTTTCTCTCAAATTTAATCTTTTGGGTGGTTTTCTCCTTCTTCCAAGCGCATCAGTTTTTTTCTCCCTACTTAAAATAGCAAAACACGGACCGCATCCTTCGGGAGGAATTTTAGGAGTTTGGCTCTCGGAAAATCTTCTGAAATTATTGGGCCGAGAAGGTTCTTTGGTCTCGATCATTTCTCTTGGTACCATCGGATTTCTCCTTTCGATCGGATGGACCTTGAGGGAGGATTTTTCCTGGTTTCAAATGCAAAGGCATTTTAGGACTCATTTGATCAAGAGGCCGAGAAAATCAACACTCAAGATTAAAAATGCGCTTTCCCTAAAAAAGGAAAAAAAAATTACTCCCGCTGGAGAAAAGGGAGATTTCGTTTTACCGTCCTTTTCTCTTCTGAAAAGTTCCTCTAAACTCCTCGAGGAAAGGGGTGAGAATAATTTAAAGAGATACGCTAAGGTAATCGAGGAAACGATTGCCGACTTTGATCTGGAGGTAAAGGTTACCGAAATCAGCCAGGGGCCCGTGGTAACAATGTATGAGTTGACCCTTGCTCCGGGTATTACTCCCCATCGCATTGAGGCTCTAGCCGACAATATCGCGATGGCTTTAAAAGCGCCAAACGTACGCATTCTTGCTCCGCTTCCCGGAAAATCAACCGTAGGAATAGAGGTGCCCAATCCCAAGGCAACGTTAGTCTATCTTAAAGATATTCTTCTCTCGGAAGAATTTAAAGAAAAAGGCGGGTCTAAACTGCGCATTGCTTTGGGAAAGGACATTCTGGACCGATCTCTCTTAGCCGATTTAAAGACAATGCCCCATCTCCTTATTGCCGGCGCCACCGGTTCAGGAAAAACTGTATGCATCAACGCAATAGTTCTTTCTCTTCTCTTCCAGAATACGCCTTCGGAATTAAGATTCTTAATGATTGACCCCAAGATGGTAGAATTAACTCCTTACAACAACATTCCGCATCTTCTCTTGCCGCCAATTACCGCTAAAGAGAATTCGGTAAAAGCATTAAAGTGGCTGGTAAACGAAATGGAGTCTCGCTATGAGCTCTTCTTCCAGAGAGGGGTAAAAAATATTGAATCATATAATAAAATTGAGAAGAACAAACCTCTCTTCTACATTGTGGTTATCATTGATGAATTATCCGATCTTATGTTATTGGCCAGAGACGAGATTGAAAAAAGCATCATCCGGCTTTCCCAATTAGCCAGAGCAACCGGCATCCACTTAATTTTAGCCACGCAAAGACCCTCGGTAAACGTTATTACCGGAGTGATTAAAGCCAATCTTCCCAGCAGAATTTCATTCCAGGTTTCTTCAAAAGTTGACTCCCGCACAATTTTGGATATGAACGGGGCAGAAAAACTATTGGGAAAAGGAGATTTGCTTTACCTTTCCGCCACAACTTATCAGCCAATTCGGGCCCAGGGCAGTTTAGTTTCCGATGAAGAGATTGAGAACGTCTGTAATTTCTTAAGGAGTCAGGGAGAACCCTCTTATTTCTCAGAAATTTTAGAAGAGGAAGAAGAAAAAATGTTTGAAGGAGACGGAGATCCGCTCTTTGCAGAAGCAATAAAAATAGTCTTTGAGTCCCATTTGGCTTCCATATCCTATCTGCAAAGAAGGTTACGCATTGGATTTAATCGCGCCGCCCGGCTCATTGAAGAGATGGAAACAAAAGGCATCTTAGGCCCGTACCGGGAAGGAAAACCCAGGGAGATATTGAATAGACAGTTTAAAGTTTAGAGTAAAGAGTCAAAACTTTTAACTTTAAACTTTCAACTTTAAACTATTATTTATTATGGATAGCAAAGAACTGATTAATGCGCTTGACTATTTGGAGAGAGAAAAGGGCATTAACCGGGATATCTTAATTAAATCAATAGAGCAAGGGCTTCTTTCAGTCTATCAGAAAAGAAGCAATTTAAAGAATTTAAATCTTCATCTTGATCCAAAAACCGGTGAAATTGCCTTTTTTGACCAGGAAGGAAGGGAAATACCTGCCTATACTTTTCCGCTTGATCGAATGGCTGCGACAGCCGCCAAACAGGTTATTATCCAACAATTGCGGGAAGCCGAAAGGGAAGCGACCTATCAGGAATTTAAGGGAAAAGAAGGGGAAATAATAAATGCCATGGTAGAGCGGTACGAAACCAGAGGACTTCTGGTTAATATCGGAAGGACCGAAGGAATTTTTCTAAAAGCTCACCTCCTGCCCAAAGAGTATTACCGGAGAGGAGACCGAATCCAGGGCTATATTCTGGAGATAAGAAAAAGTTTTAAGGGTCCTCAAGTAATGCTCTCCCGGACGCATCCTGATTTTATTAAATCCTTGTTCAAGGAGGAAATTTCTGAAATAAAGGAAGGGATTATAAAAGTTGAAGCAATCGCCAGATATCCGGGAGAATGCAGTAAAATTGCCGTCTCTTCCCAAGACCCCAAGATAGACCCGGTAGGAACTTGCATCGGTATAAAAGGCTCCCGCATCAAAACGATTCTGAAAGAATTACGGGGAGAAAGGGTTGATGTTATCCGTTGGAATGAAAAACCTGAACTTTTTATTGCCAATGCCCTGTCTCCCGCTAAATGTAAAGAAATCAAGATAAAACTCGATCGTAAAGAATCCTGGGTAATCTTAGATGACGACCAACTTTCTTTAGCCATCGGGAAAAGGGGGCAAAATGTAAAATTAGCCGCAAAACTCACCGGTTTCCAAATTAATATCAAAAGCCGCTCGGCGAGCAAGGAGGAATCTTTGCCCGCAATTGTAATCCTGCCGGGAATCGGAGAAAAAATTGTCCAATCTTTAGTGAAAGCAGGGATTTCTTCCATCAAGGAATTAGCAGAAATCCAAATTTCAACCCTCTTAAAGATTAAGGGCATTGGGAAGAAAAAAGCAGAAAAGATAATCAAAATCGCCAAAGAGGCAATGGATAAAGAGAAATAATAGCAACCACGAATGAACACTAACCAACAACAAAAAACTATCACATCTTTAACCACAAAGACTCAAAGTCTCAAAGAATAACTAAGAAAAAATTTATT
>PFWI01000158.1:0-987 GCA_002791075.1 bacterium (Candidatus Ratteibacteria) CG_4_9_14_3_um_filter_41_21
TTAGAGATTTGCTATAAATGTAAGGAGTGCACCGCTAAGTGTGACTATTTTTACCATCCAGAGAATAAGGGAATAACCACCCTCCTGGAGAAAGCTACCCACATCCTGGTTTGCCGTAAATGTGAGGAGGCACCCTGTGTGAAGGCCTGTCCTAATGAAGCATTGGAGAAGCAGCCCGATGGCAGTCTGAAAAGATACAGCATGCGCTGTACCGGTTGTAAGACCTGCACTCTTGCCTGTCCTTTTGGAGCCATTTATCCGGAGGTCGTTCCTTATCTTACTTCGCAATGCGATCACTGTCTGAAAGGATTGAAGGAGGGTTCCCATCCTGTGGATGGGATGGGAGAATTACCCGAGTGTGTCAAGAGTTGCCCGGAGAAGGCGGTGCAGTATATTGAAGTTGAAGAATCAAAAGAAAAGGATATCTATTTTATCGGGAATAACTTAGCCGTTCATGCAATTCCCTGGAGGAAAGAAAGCAAATAGTTCGTAGTTTAGAGTTCATAGACAAATTCTATGAACTACGAACTAAAGCGAGTAAAACGAGCGTTACTATGAACTTAATATTCAGTTTTCTCATCTTTCCCGGATTTCTTTTTACCGCAGTTATAGGGTGTCTTGCCTCCTGGATTGACCGGAAGGTTACGGCCCGGGTTCAGTGGCGGGTTGGTCCACCAATACTTCAGCCATTTTATGATTTGGTAAAATTATCCGGCAAAGAGACGATTGTTCCTCGAGGAGGAGCTAAATTAACCTTTTTGACAACACCAATAGTTGCTCTTTCGGCCATAACTCTGGTCTCTACTTTAACCTGGCGAGTGCTTCTTTCTCCCCAGACAACCTTCATCGGTGATTTGATTGTTGTTATTTACCTCTTGACCATTCCCTCAATTGCCTTAATCATCAGTGGGGCGGCTTCGGGAAATCCTCTGGCCTCCTTAGGTGCGAGTAGGGAGATGAAGTTAATCTTAGGCTATGAACTTCCCT
>PFWI01000158.1:1132-1274 GCA_002791075.1 bacterium (Candidatus Ratteibacteria) CG_4_9_14_3_um_filter_41_21
GATGCTCCCGAAGCAGAGACAGAAATTATCGCCGGTCCCTATATTGAGTATTCCGGCACCCCTTTAGCTATATATAAACTCACCCGCTGGATGATGCTTTTTGTTGTGCCAATGTTTTTGGTACTAATTTTTATGGGGGGAA
>PFWI01000246.1 GCA_002791075.1 bacterium (Candidatus Ratteibacteria) CG_4_9_14_3_um_filter_41_21
TTTAATTGCATAGGAATTTCCTTTTTCTAACCACGAATTAACGCGAATTACTCTAATTCGTAAAATTCGATAAATTCGTGGTTTTATAACTTGAATTTTTTAATTTTTCTTTCATGTCTTCTTTATTTCGTGATTTCGTGGTAGTCTGTTTTTTAATCTGCGGAAATCTGCGTCCATCTGTGGTTTCATTTCTTTTGCAGAGCGGCAATACCCGGTAAAACCTTACCTTCTAAAAATTCCAAAGATGCTCCTCCTCCCGTAGAAAGATGTCCTATCTTTTCGGCAACTCCTGCTTTCTTCACCGCAGCGAGAGAGTCCCCGCCGCCAACAACGCTGTAGGCAGAAGCAGAGCCGAGAGCATGCGCAATTTCCATGGTGCCTCTGGCAAACGGTTCTATTTCAAAAACACCCATTGGTCCATTCCAGAATACAGTTTTTGCTCTGCTGATACATCCTTTATATTCTTCAATCGCCTTAGGACCAATATCTACTCCAATCCAACCGGCGGGAATGGCTCCTCTTTCCGTGGTAAGATACTTACTATCCGCAGCAATTTTAGTAGCAATCGTATGGTCAAGCGGAGTATGAAATTCAATCCTTTTTTTACGGGCATCCTCTAAGATTGTTTTTACCAAATCAAGTTTATCATATTCGACCTGCGAATTTCCCACATCCCAATTTTTTGCTTTGATAAAAGTATAAGCAAGAGCTCCGCCTAAAATAACCATATCTATCCGAGCTAATAAATTTTTGACTACTCCGGCTTTATCCGAAACTTTTGCTCCTCCCAGAATAAACAGAAACGGTCTTTCCGGTTTTTCTAAAAGTTTGCTTAGAATAGCAACTTCTTTTTCCAGGAGAAATCCTGCCGCCGAAGGAAGGTACCCTGTAATTCCAACCGTGGAGGAATGAGCGCGATGGGAAGTGCCAAAAGCATCATTTACGTAGGATTCGGCGAGTCGAGCCAAGCTTTTAGAAAATTCCTTTTCATTTTTCTCCTCTTCAGGATGAAATCTTAAATTCTCCAGTAAAAGAATTTCTCCTCCCTTCATTTTTTTAACTAAATTTTCTGTCTCTGAACCAACAGAATCAGGAGCTAAAGCAACCGATTGGCCTAAAAGTTCCTCCAGGGGTTTTTTTATCGAAGCCAGCCTTAATTTCTCAACAATTTTTCCTTGGGGCCGGCCAAGATGGGACGCCAGAATAATTCGGCATCTCTTTTCCAATAGGTAATTAATTGTGGGAAGGGCCATTTTTATCCTGGTATCATCGCTTACCCGGCCTTTTTCATCAAAAGGAACGTTAAAATCAACCCTGAGCAAGACCTTTTTTTCTTCTAACGCCAGTTCTTTTACGCCGGTAATTTTATTTTCCATTTTTTATAACCTTTCCCCTACGTATTTGATAACGTCAATGGTTCGGCAAGAATATCCCCATTCATTATCGTACCAGCAAAGGACTTTAACCATATTGCCTCTCATTACTCGCGTAGAGAGAGCGTCAATCACCGCAGAACAACTATTTCCCACAAAATCTCTGGAGACCAACGGCTCTTCGGTATATCCCAAAATCCCTTTCATTTCACCTTCGGATGCTTTTTTGAAAGCATTATTTATTTCCTCTACCGTTACATTCTTTTTTACAATAATCGTGATATCCGAGAGAGAAACATCAGGAGTGGGAACACGCATCGCCATTCCGTCAAATTTCCCTTTAAGGGAGGGAATAATTTCGGTTACGGCGATGGCGGCATTGGTGCTGGTAGGAATAATTGAAAGGCCGGCGGCCCGGGCACGCCTCAAATCCTTATGCGCAAAATCCAAAATGCACTGGTCATTAGTATAGGAATGAATCGTGGTCATCAAAGATTTTTCCACCCCAAAATTATCCTCAAGAACCTTCATTGCCGGGGTTAAACTATTGGTTGTGCAGGAAGCGTTGGAAATAATATGGTGCCTGGAAGAATCATACTCTTTTTCATTAATGCCCACATTGATCATAATACTGTCTTCTCCGCTACCCTTATAAGCCGCGGTAAGAACGACCTTTTTTGCTCCTGCGGCAAGATGTTTGCGGCAATCTTCAAGTTTAGTAAAGCGACCCGTAGACTCAACTACTAAATCCACATTTAAATTTTTCCAGGGAAGTTCAGACGGCTCCTTAATTGCTAAAACTTTTATCTCTTTTCCCTTAATCACCAAAGCATTTTCTTGCGCTTCTACCTCTTCAGAAAGTTTGCCGAAGATAGAATCATATTTAAGAAGATGCGCTAAGGTCTTGCTGTCGGTTAAATCGTTAATTGCCACAAACTCCAAATTTCCCTCATTTTTGCTCAATGCGGCTCGTAATACTAATCTCCCAATTCTCCCAAAACCATTAATTCCTATTTTCATTTTTCCCCTTTTTCCTTGTGTTTATTCGTGTTAATTCGTGGTTATATTCTGATTATTCTATCATTTTTATTTTTTTTCGTCAATTAATTGCATCTATTTATTTGGCAAAAGTAAGCACAAAAACTTTTTTTGCCTTTGCTTCTTTCAATATTTTTTTACACTCTTCTGTCGTAGCGCCCGTAGTATAGACATCGTCAATAAGTAAAATGTTTTTGCCGTAAAAAGAAAAAGGCCTTCTGGCTCTAAAAGCGCCCTTCAGATTTCTTAAGCGTTCTGCTTTTGAAATCAGGGTTTGCGAAGGAGTATTTCTGATGCGGAGAAGATTAGATGACCAGGGAAGGTTGAGAATCTTTTTCATTCTCTCGGCAATGAGTTCAGCCTGATTAAATCCCCTTTCTCTCTTTCTGACTCGGTGTAGAGGAACCGGGACAATAAAATCAATATTCCGGGAATTGAAGTTTTTTTTATAAAAATCTGCTAAAATTGTTCCCGGAATTACCGCGAGAAATCTTTTCTTTTTATATTTCAAATTATGGACGATCTTTTTAACGATTCCCTCATATCTGCAGACCGCATAAGTATCGGACTTTATTTCGGTGCTATAAAAATGAAGTTGGGGAAAGCAATTTTTACATAAAGGAAAACCTGCTTTACGGGGAGAAAGTTTTTCTCCGCATCCCGCACAGTGAAGAGGGAAGAGTAAATTAAGAAATCCTGCGTTTAAAAACTTAAATAATTTCATTAACGGGATTTATATGGTAAAATAAAAAATAATGAAGATTTTAAAGTTATATTTCCTCCGTGAAGAAACCGCCCCTTTTTTTATAGGAGTGGTTTTCTTTATTTTTATGTTCTCTCTGGGAAATATCTTAAAACTGGCCGAACTCTTTGTCAAGAGAACTGCCAGTTTCTCTTTTCTTCTGAAATTTTTTTGGAATTTATCCGTAGGTTCTTTGAATTTTAGCGTGCCTTTGGCTATCTTTGCCGCTACTCTCATGGCTTTCGCAAGATTTTCCGCTGATGACGAAATTTTGGCGGTCTCCTCCTCCGGAATAAACCCGTATTCCCTCCTTTCCCCTTTCCTGGTCATTGGTCTTCTTCTTTCTTTCTTCACTTTTCACCTTAATAGTGTAACTTCGCCGAGATTAGAATTTAATAGCAGAAAAATTATCGCTGAGTTAGAAATTAAACGTCCCGCTGACCTTATCCAGGAGGGGACCTTTATCCGTGATTTCAAAAATATGATTCTCTTTGTCGGAAAGGTCAAAGACGAGAAACTTTTTGACGTTACCATTTATAAATCTAATGACCAGGAAATTTCTACAATCAAAGCAGAGCAGGGGACCTTTTCTCTGGTTCAGCAAGGAATCGCTCTTTTCCTTCAGGATGGATTTACGCAGAATTATAATTTAATCCATCCAGAAGAATTTACCGGTTTAAAATTCAAGGTATACAATCTTCTGCTTAAAAAAACCTCGCCTTCTTCGGGGAAAAAATCGCTCTCCAAGAAGATTAGAGAATATACTCTGGAAGAATTGCTCAGAGAAAAGAAAAACTGGCAGAAAAAAGGAATAAAAAATAGAGAAATTTTAACCGAAATTCAGAAACGCATTTCCTTCTCTTTTGCTCCTTTTATTTTTATCCTCCTGGGCATTCCCCTGGGGATTATGGTCAAGCATTCAGGAAAATTTTTGGATTTTGGCATTGTTTCCCTGGTTATTTTCCTTTATTATCTTCTTTTAACCGTAGGGGAAATATTGAGCAAGAAATTTCTTGCGCCATCGTTACTTTGGCTGCCTAACATTATCCTGGGGGCAGTCGGTCTTTTTCTCTTAACCAAGAAGGTAAAAAGATGAAAATAACCGACCGTTATATTGCCAAAGAATTTATTAAGCCTTTTTTTATCTCGCTTTTTATTTTTATCTTCCTTTATCTTCTCGTTCAATTTCTGGGGGAACTGGGGGACGCTTTAAAAGAGAAACAAAAACTTTACCTCCTTTTCAAGAATTATCTTATGCGCATTCCCTCGGTTTTTGTTCAGCTTTCTCCCATCGCTATCCTTATCTCTTTCCTTCTGGTTCTGGGAGGTTTCTCCAGATACAATGAAATTGTTGCCTTTGGAACTTCTGGAATCAGCCTCCACAGGATTCTGCTTCCATTTTTAGTTTTTGGGTTTATTCTTTCGGGAATTTCTTTCTTCGTCAACGATAGAATAGTTCCTCCGCTTTCTTTGAAAATTGAAAAGAGCGAAGAAAAAGTTTCTAATCTTACTTTTCGGACTAAAGAGAAAATGTTGTATGCCAGACTATTTGACAAGAAAAAAGGTGCGTTCTTTGACCTGCAGATTTTAAGTTATGAAAATAGAACTTTAAAAAGAAGTCTTAACGCCAAAGAATCATTTTATTTACATAATGAAACCTGGATTCTGAAAGACGGAATAAGCCGGAACTTTGACGGTGAAGACAATTGCATCTCCCAAAATAAGTTTGATTCTTTAAAGATAAATCTGGGAATAAATCCGGAGACTCTTTTAATCGGATACCGCAAGAGCGAACAACTCTCTTTCAGCCAACTTCTTTCTTACTTAAGAAAATTGCGGAGCGACGGAATTTATCCTGCAGTTCAATTGGTTGACCTCCATGCTAAAATTGCGTTTCCCCTGATTAACCTGATTATTCTCTTCCTGGGGCTTCCTCTCTTTTTTTCCTCTCATCTACCCACGAACAAACCTTTTGGGATCGGTTTTTCCATCTTAGCTTGCATTCTTTATTACTGGATTTTCTCCTTGGGAATAGCCTTAGGAAAGGAAGGACTGTTGTATCCCTTTTTAGGAGCATGGTTTGCTAATTTTTTCTTTGGCGCAATCGGCCTTTTCTTTCTTGCTTCGATGAGAAGATAATTGACTTAAACAACTCTTGTAGGCTAAAATAAATTTGAATTATACAACCACAGAAAAGATTTCACCACAGAGTCACGGAGGACACAGAGTAAAGATTAAAATGGTAACCACGAATTTCTCGAATTTCACGAATTAAAACATGTGTCATTCTGAGTGAAACGAAGAATCTCAATAAGAGACCCTTCATTAACATTCAGGGTGATTACTTTATAGTAGTTCTCCGTGTTCTCTGTGTCTCCGTGGTAGATTAGTTTTGTAGTTACAAAGGAAATTCCTGTACAATTAAATTATGATTATGAAAAAGGATTTTATCTTAGAAATTGGAACGGAAGAGTTACCTCTGGCAGATCTGCGGCATTTATCAAAAGAACTTCCGTCTTTGGCCGAAAAACTCTTTACCGAAAAAAACCTTTCTTTCCAGAAAATCCTTTCCTTCGCCACTTCCCGCAGAATTGTTCTCTCCGTTAAAGGAATTCCCGGGTATCAAAGCAATGAATTAATTGAAGTTTCCGGCCCTCCGAAAGGTATCGCCTTTGATAAAGAGGGCAATCCTACGGCAGCCGCTAAAGGTTTCGCCCGCGCGCAAAAGGTGAAGTTGTCTCAACTCAGAATAAAGCACATCGGCAAAAAAGAAGTTATTTGCGCGGTGAAAAAAAAACAAGGGAAGCCCGCTTCCTTCATTCTGAAAACCCTCTTGCCTGAATTTTTGAGGTCTATTAGTTTTCCCCAATCAATGCGCTGGAGTGATACAAAATTCTCTTTTTCCCGACCAATCCGGTGGCTCCTGGCTCTTCTCGGCGAAAAAACTGTTAAATTTAAATTTGAAGATTTATCTTCCTCTAACTTTACTTATGGTCATCGCTTTTTAAGCCCCGGACCTTTCCGGGTCAAAAATCCTCTTTTTTATTTTGCTACTCTTCAAAAAAACTTTGTTATTCTTGACTCCGAAATTCGCACCATCCTTATCAAAAAAGGGTTAAAAGGAAAAAAAACAGACGAAAATTTAGTCAGAGAAGCCTCGGACCTCGTAGAATATCCCACCCCCCTCTTCTGCTCAATAGAGAAGGAATACTTCAAGACCCTCTCAAAAAAGATTATTGAATCTGCCATTAAAAGAGAGAAGGGAATTCCCTTTGAGGATGAAAAAGGAAATCTTCTCCCCTTATTTGCGGTAATAACCAATGGCGTTAAAAATGAAAAAATCAAAAATTCATACGAAAAGGTTCTGGAGGCAAAATTGGCCGATAGTAAATTTTTCTGGGAAGAGGACCTGAAAAAACCTTTTGAAAAGTACGGAGAGGACCTTAAAAAAATTATTTTCCACCATCGCTTAGGCACAACCTACGATAAGATAGAAAAAATAGAAAAATTGGCAACTTATCTCGGCCAAGAATTAAAACTAAAAGAGGATGAAATAAGAAGTGTGAAGAGGGGGTCTCTTCTTTGCAAAAATGACCTTGCTACCCAGATGGTAAGAGAATTTCCGGAACTTCAAGGTTTTATCGGCCGTCTTTACGCAGAAGCCTCCGGAGAAAATAAACTGACTTCCCAGATTATTGAAGAACATTATCTGCCGCGGTTTCCCGGTGATGCTCTGCCCGTAAAAAAAGAATCAATGGCCGTAGGGATAGCCGATCGCCTTATTGCTATCTGCGGTTATTTTATCATCGGAGAAAGCCTATCCGGCTCCTCTGACCCCTATGGCATTAAGCGTTTAGCTAACGGCCTTGTTGAAATAATCTGGGAGAAGCAATTAAAACTTCCCTTACTTCCTCTCCTTAAAGAAGCAGTTTCTCTTTTCCCTTCTACCAACGAGAATCTTAAAGAGCAACTCCTTGATTTTTTTAAACAAAGAGTAAACGCTCTTCTGTCCCAGAATGATTTTTCTCCCGATATCCGAAAAGCGGTGATTCTGGGAGATAACTTAGATGCAATCAGAAAGAAATCTATTGCCATTAAAAAATGGAAAGGAACATCGTCTTTCTCAAATTCCCTGATTACCTTTAGCCGAGTAGCAAATATTCTTCAACAGGCAAAAAATCGGAATCTTAAACTCCCCGCTTTCAGAAAAGAATCCTTAAAGGAAGAAGGCGAAAAGAAACTTTTTTTAACCTATCAAAATATCAGAAGGCAGTTAAATGAACTTTGGAGGAAAGAGGATTATCCGGTAATTCTGGAAAAGTTGGAAGAATTAAAGCCATCAATCAATTTTTTCTTTGACCATATCCTGGTAATGGAAAAAGACGAGGTCTTAAGAGATAATCGGCTTGCACTTCTTTCCCTGATTAATGAAGAATTGCTGAAAGTTGCCGATTTTTCCAGTTTAACTACCGAGAGCACAGAGAGAAAAACTAAA
>PFWI01000278.1 GCA_002791075.1 bacterium (Candidatus Ratteibacteria) CG_4_9_14_3_um_filter_41_21
TATTCTTCCGCGGCCCTGATTTTGAAAAAGAATTCGCCGGCCTTGCGTCTTCTGGAAAAAATCAGGGATGAGGCGCACCGTTTTGCCATCTCTTACCATCGGCAATTGCGGAGGAAAGCTTTAAAGGAATCCAGCCTTGATGGAATAAAGGGCATTGGCGAACAAAGAAAGAAAAAACTTCTTTCGTATTTTGGCTCGATTGCTAAAATTAAAGAGGCTAAAGCCGAGGAATTAAAAAAATTGGGACTATCTGAAAAATTAAGCCGGAGAGTAGTTGAATTCCTTAACCAGATAGTGTAAACTTTAAGCTAAAGGAAAAAATGACAAAATTGATTAAAATTTTAATGGTAAGTTTCTTATTTTACAGCGGGTGTTGCTCAAGCGCCATTAGGGCAGATAATCAAGAAACCTTCTCGCCGATAGAAAAGATATTCCTTGACGAATCAAAAGAGGCGCTCCGGCAATTTGGCTATGATATTTTTGAGAGTAAGGCTGGTTTTATTGCTCCTACGGATATTGCGGTAGGGCCGGATTATCTTTTAGGCCCGGGTGACGAAATAGTGATTAATCTCTGGGGTCTTTTTGAAGAAGCATACCGGGAAACAATTGACCGGGACGGCGCTATCTTTCTCCCTAAATTGGGCAAAATTACCTTAAGCCGAAGAACTTTTTCCGAGGTAGAGAAAAACCTCAAGGAAAAATTCAACCAATACTATAAGAATGTTCACATCAGCATCACTTTGGGGAAAATAAGAACGATTAGAATCTTTGTCATCGGTGAGGTGAAACAACCCGGCAGTTACCAGATGAGCGCACTTTCTAATCTGCTTGATGCACTTTGTTTAGCCGGCGGGCCAAATAAGACAGGTACTTTAAGAAACATTAAGCTTATAAAAAAGGAAGGGCAAAAACTTTCTTTTGACCTTTATCGTTTTTTACTTTCCGGAGAGAACGAGGGAGATTTTTACCTTTCCTCAGGAGATACTGTTTTTGTTCCTTCCGTCGGGTCGGTTGTTGCCATTAGCGGTAAGGTGAAAAGACCAGCGATCTATGAACTAAAAGAAAAAACACCTTTAAAGGATTTAATCGAAATCGCCGGTGGTTTTTTGCCCTCAGCCGAGATTTCCCGCATTCAGATAGAACGAATAGAAAATTTTCAGAAAAAGGTTCTGCTTGATGTTGACCTTTCTCCGCAGATTAAAGAAGAGTCGCTTAATATTTTGCTGAAGGATAATGACTTGGTAAAAGTCTTTTCTATTGAAAAGAGAATCTATGACCGCATCTCTTTGGAAGGACTGGTCAAACATCCAGGAAATTATCAACTAAAACCATTGATGCGTTTAAGGGAATTTCTTGCCCCGGAAGAACTTTTGCCGGAAGCGTCCCCGGATAAAGCGGAAATAATTCGGCTGAAAGAAGATGGTTCAACCGAAATTATTGGATTTTCTCCGGAAAAATTATTTAAAGGCGATAAAGAAGAAAACATTGCCCTGAAACGTTGGGACCGTATCGTGATCAGATCCGCCTGGGAATCGCTATCCAAAGTTCAAATAAAGGGAGAGGTTAAATTTCCCGGTCAATATACGGTTAGAAAAGGGGAGAAATGCAGTTCTTTAATCCAGCGGGCCGGGGGATATCTGCCGGAAGCTTTTTTATCGGGAGCAGTTTTCACCAGAGTATCGGTTAAGGAAAAGGAAAAAGAAAGACTAAAGGAATTTATTCAGCGACACACAATTATTTTAGAAAAAGAAAAAAATGGGGCTACCGATGAAGAAACAGGCTTAATTGCCGAAGGAGAATCTCTCTTGAAAGAACTAACCGGGAAAGTTCCATTAGGAAGAATAGTTTTTCACTTGAGTTCTCTAAAAGAATTTAAAGGTTCTGCCGATGACTTGATTTTAGAAGATGGGGATACAGTTTACATTCCCAAGCCGCCGGCGGCAATATCAATCTTAGGCGAGGTAAATAATCCCACAGCCATCTGTTATCAGGAGGGGAAAGACATCAATTACTATTTGGAGAAGGTTGGTGGTTTCAGTGAGCATGCTGACAAAAAGTATCTTTATATTATCAGGCCGGATGGGACTGCAATAACCAAACCCTCTCTGATTGGCCGGGGGGATACTATTATCGTCCCGCAAAAGATCAGAACAAGAACCGGAAAAATTATCAAGGATATTATTCAAATGATTTATCAGATTAGCGTAGCCGCTTCTTGATTTTAATCTTATGGATAAAAAAGAAAAACGGAAAGGTAAAAACAGTAAAGATCATAAAAATAGAAAAGTTTTTATAAACCATAGTCGTTTTTTGCTTATTTTATATGGAGTAACTCTCGTCATTACCCTCTTGCTAAGTCTTGTTTTGCCCAAGGTATACCAGGCCACCACCACCGTTTTTAGGCCATCGGAGAGCCAGACGAGTTTGGAGTGGCTTAAAGCTGCTTCTACCGCGAAAGGGTTTGTTTCTCTCTTAAGCACCAATGTTGAGTTATTTCTCTCCATTTTAAAGAGTCGTTCTATGGAGGATGAAATTATCAGGAAGTTTGATTTATTAAAGGTTTACCATCTCAGAGATATGCAGGAAGCGCGGGAAGAGATGAAAGATTATGTCAAAATCGGTATTTCCAGGGAAAAGGTAATTAGCATTGCTGTTTGTGACCGGGACCCAACCAGGGCTGCCGCAATCGCCAACTTCTACGTGAAAAATCTGGATAAAACCATTCAAACTCTAAATATTAGTAGCGCCAAACGCAACCGATTGTTCATCGAAGAAAGGCTGGAGCAAACCATTAAAACTTTAAGTAGCGCAGAGGAGGAATTGAAGAATTTCCAGATTAAGGAGAAAGTGGCCGTGAGCAAAGACCTCTCCCGGCTCTCCGAAATCGCTGGTGAGTTAGAAGGGAGACTAGTTAGCGCCAGGGTAGAATTAGAAATCCTGAAAAAATACACTACCGTCAGCCATCCTGAGGTTCTTAAGTTAAAGCACAAGATTAGCGAAATCCAGAAAGCGCTGGTTCAATTACCGGCCAGCGAAGAAAAACTTTCTAAACTGCTGAGAAAGGTCAAGACTCAGGAAACGATTTATACTTTTTTAACCGACCAATTGGAACAGGCCAAAATTGCTGAGACGAGGGATACTCCTATTGTTCAAGTTCTTGATTATGCCATTGCCCCGGATAAACCCTACCGACCTGATATAGAATTAAATTTAGGAAGAGCAAGTCTGGTGGTTCTGCTTTTGGGGTCTATACTTTTCTTTGTTGATGCCCTTCAATATCTCGGCACTTAAATTTACAATATAGGAATCCCCTTTTTGGACGCAGATAAACGCAGATTTACAGGATTAAATCATTAAAAGAAATCCCATATGTCATTCTGAGGTCATAGACCGAAGAATCTCTCTTTACGAATGGGATTCTTCACTTCGTTCAGAATGACACTTTTTGTCACTTTGATATTATTTCTTTATCCTGATGTTATCTGCGAAAATCCGCGTCCCATTAATTTAAGATGAAAATTTTCCGGCGATTATTGTCCTATTTAGAGCCTTACCGTATTTTTCTGATTGTTAGTTTAGGGGCCGCAACCATATCTACTCTGGTCGCTCTTGGTCCACCCTATCTGGTTAAATTGCTTATTGATCAGGTGCTTATCCAGAAAAATCTTCCTCTTTTGAATTATATTATCCTGGGTCTTATCGCTCTTTACCTTTTACACAGCGGACTTACTACTTTGAGGATTATTTATGTCAACAAGGTGCAACAGGGCTTAATTTTTGATTTACGCAATGAGGTGCATCATCATTTGCAAAGGCTTTCCCTTTCTTACTTCGAGAAGAGACAAAGCGGCAGAATTACCAGCAGGGTGATTAATGATGTGGAGACTTTGCAGGCGATTGTCAGCAGCGGAGCAGTAATCTTTACCATTGCCCTGGTAACTCTATTGGGTTCTTTGATAATCCTGATGCGTTTGAATCTTAAACTGACCCTTTTGGCAATGATTCCTATGCCTGCGATTACTTTTCTGGTAGTTATGTTCAGTAAAAAAGCACATCGGCGTTATCGTCAGATGAGAAGAAGATTAGCCGATATCAATGCTATTCTGCAGGAAAATATTCTTGGAATCCAGGTGACTAAGTCTTTCCGGCGGGAAAAACTCAGGGAAGAGAAATTTATTCATAAGGGTGAAGGTTATTATCAGGCGAATATGTCGGTGATTAGGATTTGGTCGGTTTTTTTTCCTCTCATTATGTTTGCCAGCGCTTTAGGCACGGTGATTGTCCTCTACTATGGCGGGAGAGAGGTTATTGCCGGTAATCTCAGTATCGGCGGATTAGTGGCGTTTGTTTCCTATCTTGGCCTTTTCTACGCCCCCATTAACCAATTGAATGAAGTAAATAATATATTCCAGCATGGACGCGCCGCCGGGGAAAGAATTTTTGAAGTTGTTGACACTATTCCGGAGAAAGAGAAGAAAAAGGCAATTATTCCTCCTTCTTTTTTAAAGGGGAAGGTTGAATTTGATAAGGTGAGTTTTACTTATGAGAAAGGCAAGAAACAAAAGGAAGTCTTGCATCAAGTTAGTTTTACGGCAAATCCCGGCGACCTTATTGCCTTTGTGGGAGCTTCCGGTTCGGGAAAAAGCACCATTGTTAGCCTACTTCCCCGTTTTTATGAGATAAATTCCGGTTCGATCAGGATAGATGGTTATAATGTTAAAGATTTTAAACTTGGTTACCTGAGGGAAAATATCGGGATGGTGTTGCAGGAGCCATTTCTCTTTGACGGAACGGTCATCCAGAACATTCTCTTTGGTCGGCCTGGTGCTTCGAAAGAAGAAGTGGTTAAAGCCGCCAAGATAGCCAACGCCCATAATTTTATCCGTCAACTTCCCGAAGATTACGAGACTGAGGTTGGGGAGAGAGGGGTGAAACTCTCGGTAGGGGAAAAACAGCGGATCACCATTGCCCGGGTGATGCTGAAAAATCCGCCCATCCTTATTCTGGATGAAGCGACCTCTTCAGTTGACTCGGAGGCAGAAATCCTTATTCAGGAAGCTCTGGAATATTTGATGAAGGGCAAAACAAGTTTTGTCATTGCCCATCGGCTTTCCACCATTAGAAATGCTACCCGGATTTTAGTCGTTTTAGAGGGGAAAATCGTGGAAGAAGGGACCCATCAGGAACTCCTGGAGAAAGAAAGCGTCTATTCCCATTTTTATCAGATGCAGTTTAAGGAGAACGGTAAG
>PFWI01000118.1:0-6535 GCA_002791075.1 bacterium (Candidatus Ratteibacteria) CG_4_9_14_3_um_filter_41_21
TTTGTGGATAACGATATGAGATTGCTTCGCTGTCGCTCGCAATGACAAACCATAACAACATTATTTGAAGAACGCTCTACTATACACTTACTTCAGTAGGAATATGCGAGAATATAGTCTTTCAGATTAATCTTGCAGCAAATGGTGCAATTTTTCCTTCTTGGTTTTTAAATAGTATTTATTATATTGGGTTGGTTTAACTTGAATGGAGACTCGCTCTACTATCTTTAACCCATAACCTTGCAGCCCTACAATCTTTTTAGGGTTATTGGTCAGGATCCGGATACGGGAGAGACCCAGATCAACCAAAATCTGGGCTCCGATTCCATAATCCCGGAGGTCATCCTTAAACCCTAATTTTCTATTCGCTTCCACCGTATCCAATCCTCTCTCCTGAAGGCAATATGCCTTTAATTTGTTTACCAAGCCAATTCCCCTGCCCTCCTGCCGCATATAAAGAAAGACTCCTCTTTTCTCTTTGTTGATTAATTTCATACTCTGGCGAAGTTGCTCTCCACAGTCACAACGCAAAGAGGAGAAGATGTCGCCGGTAAGACACTGGGAGTGAACCCTTATTAAAATGCTATCGGTTTTATTTTTGAGTTTAAGGTCCCCCATTTTTAAAGCAAGATGATGGTTTTTATCAACGAAACTTTCGTAAAGAATAAGTTCAAAATCTCCGTATGCGGTGGGGAAAAAAGTCTTTAAAATTCTTTTTACCAGTTTTTCCTTTTTTTGCCGGTAACGAATGAGTTGGGCAATAGTGCAAATCTTAATTTGATGAAGTTTGGCAAATTTTAAAAGATCAGGGGTTCTTGCCATTGTTCCGTCATCATTCATAATTTCACAAATTACCCCGGCCGGATAAAGTCCGGATAATTTTGCCAAATCAACGGCTGCCTCGGTATGGCCTGCCCGCACCAATACTCCGCCTTCCCGGGCGCGAATGGGAAAGATATGTCCCGGTTGGACAAGGTCAGTGGGTTTTGTTTTTTCGCCAAGAATGGTTTTAATCGTTTTCGCCCGGTCTGCGGCAGAAATTCCGGTAGAAACGCCATCTTTAGCGTCAACTGAGACGCTAAATGACGTGCGCTGATGCGCGGTATTCTCAGAGACCATCGGGTTAATCTCTAATTCTTTAAGGCGGCTGCCAACGATAGCCAAGCAGATAAGCCCTCTCCCCTCCTTAGCCATAAAGTTGATTGCTTTTGGAGCAACTTTCTCAGCCGCAAGAATCAAGTCCCCTTCATTCTCTCTGCTCTCGTCATCAATAACAATAATGAATTTCCCCTTTTTTAAGTCAGTAATAATTTCTTTGATAGAATTAAATTTCATTTCCCTCATTATTATCCACGAATACACACGAATAAGAACTGAGCACTTTCTGTCATTGCGAGGGACGAAGTCCCGTGGCAATCCCTCACTTCTATAGAAAAGATGAGATTGCCACGTCGTCCGCCAATATTGCTGGGCGGACTCCTCGCAACGACTTCGTCGGATTGCTTCGGCTATGCCTCGCAATGACTATTCTTTCGTGTTCATTAGTGTTCATTCGTGGTTACATTTTATTTATTCTCATTCAAAAGGTTTTTAAGATAATTTTCTTTCTGTTCTTTTTTTATATTTGACTTGGCTACGTATTTGGCAAGGATATCAAGTTCAATGTTGACCCGGTCTCCCTCCTTTTTTGTCCCCAGGGTAGTATATTTGATCGTATAGGGAATCAGGGAAACAGTAAAATAATCGCTCCCCACCTTTATTACGGTAAGGCTGATGCCATCAACCGCAATTGAACCTTTGGAAACAATATAATCGGTAAAATCTAAAGGCACCGCAATTCTAATCCCTTTAGAATCGCCAGTAAAAATTATTTCAATAATCTTCCCCCTTCCGTCAATATGACCGGTTACAAAATGACCGCCGAACCTCTCTTCTACTTTTAAAGCGCATTCTAAATTTACATTACTTCCTATTTTCAATTCTCCCAGGGTGCTAACTTTTACTGTTTCCACCATTAAATCAAAATAAAGAAGTTTATTTTTAAGAGCTTTTATGGTCAGGCAGGCCCCGTCTACGCAGACACTATCCCCAGCCTTTGCCCTGGTTATAATCTTTTCTCCCTGGATTCCCAGGATCAAGATATTGCCCTTTTGCTCGCGAAATTCTACTTTTCCTATTTCTTCAATCAATCCTGTAAACATCCTTTATTTTTGCAACTTTTAACTTTATACTTTTAACTCTAAACTCTTCTTTATATACCCCTCCACTAAAATATCCTCGCCAATCCGTTGATACTCAAGCCCTTTTATTAAAATTGCTTCCTTCAAATTTTTAATTCCTTCTCCCTCCACCGGTGTTTTGGCAGATTCCCCCCCGATAATCTTAGGGGCAATGAAGAAACAAATTTTATCCACAATTTTGCATCTTAAAGCGGATTCATTAACCTGCCCCCCTCCTTCAATAAGGAGATTTGAAATTCCCCGTTTTCCCAGTTCTTTCATTAACCAAAGAAGGTTGACCTTTCCATCTTTTCCCAAAACTAAAATCTCCGCACCTTTCTTCTTTAATTTCTCTAATTTATTTATGGGGGCCATTTTTGTCGTGGCCAGAATTACCTTTGATTTACGGAAAAGATTAGCGGAAAGAGGAATTTTTGCCGAACCATCAACAATAATCTTAGTAAACTTTTTTATTCCTTTTTTAAAGTTGCCAGGTGGAAAATAGTCTAAAGACGGATTATCCTTCAGCACTGTCCCTATCCCTGCCAGAATCCCATCATATTGGAATCTTGACCGATGACTAAAGTCTCGGGCAGTTTTTGAAGTTATCCATTTTGATTTCCCGTTCCTGGTAGCAATCTTTCCATCAAGGCTCATCGCCGCTTTCAAAGTAACAAAAGGAATTTTTTGGGTAATATATTTAACATAAGATTCATTAAGTTTTTTCGCTTCTTCCTCCAAAATCCCTGTTTTTATTTTGATGCCCGCTCTTTTCAATTGGTTAATCCCTCTTCCGGAAACTTTGGGGTTCGGGTCCTTCATAGAAATAACGATTTTTTTGATGCCTGCTTTAATAATGGCATCGGTGCAGGGAGGAGTTTTACCAAAGAAACAACAGGGCTCCAAATTTACGTGAAGTGTCGCTCCATTTGCTTTTTTTCCTGCTTCTCTTAAAGCATTTATTTCTGCATGAGGAAGACCATATCCCTGATGATAACCTTTCCCAATCACTTTTTCATCTTTGACAATTACTGCGCCCACCAAAGGATTAGGATTGGTATAACCTGACCCTTTCTTCGCTAATTTTAGTACTAACTTCAGATATTTTTCTTCCATGTTTTAACCACGAATTACGCGAATTAGTCGAATTTAAAAGATTTATAATTAAAATATTATTTTTCTTTGTTGTTCTTAATTTGTGAAATTCGTGGTTGCTATTTTAATCTTTTCTCTGTGTCTTTGTGACTCCGTGGTAAATATTCTAAAAAAATCCCGGTTCCTTCCCGGGATTATACTCTATTCTTCCTTTTCTTTCATCCAGACTTTTACTGTCGGCTCTGGAATTACACCAGATCTACCCCCTCTGCTTTCTTGCGAAAGCAAGAAGAGGGGGCTGGTGGGCTTTACCACCGGTTGGGAATTGCACCCGACCCCGAAAAGGTTCTTATATTAAACTATAAAATAAAATCTTTGTCAATTATACTATGATACTATCCCATCTCCTGCCCACCGGTGACGTTAATGGCCTGGCCGGTAATGTAACTTGACTCCTCGGTTGCCAGAAAAACCACAAGGTTGCAAACGTCCTCATATTTACAACCCCGCCCCAGGGGAATTTGAGATTCGTATTTTTTTCTCACTTCTTCTTTGGAAATCCCCCATTTTTTAGCATATTGGTCATAAAGGCTATTCACCCAAAGAGGAGAATCCAAAAGATTTCCCGGGCAGACCGAATTTACCCGGACGTTATAAGGGGCGAGTTCCAGAGCAATGCTTTGCGTTAATCCAATCCCGCCAAATTTTGAAGCCGCATAAGCGCTATTTTTAAAACTCCCTTTTTTTCCGGATTTGGAATTTATCTGGATAATAACTCCTGAACCCTGTTTTTTCATTATTTTTGCGGCTTCTTTAGCGCAGATAAAATAACCAATAAGATTAACTTCAATAACTCTCCGCCATAGTTCTTCGGGAAACTCTGTAATTTCCTCGGCAATTAATATTCCGGCATTAGAGATGAGGATATCCAGCCGTCCAAATTTCTCTATTGTTCTCTCTATTGCCCTCCTTACTGTTTCAGCCTTGGTTACGTCAACGAATGCGGTAAGCGGAGAGCAATGATAAACTTTTTCAAGATTTTTCCCTACCGCTTTAACTTTTTCTTCGTCAACGTCTAACAAAGAAAGGAAAGAACCCTCCCGGGCAAAGCGCCTGGCTATTGCCTCGCCTAATCCCTGAGCCGCCCCGGTAATCACCGCCACCTTATTCTTTAATTTCATATTTTTAGAACAACCTTTAGCGCCTTGCCTTTTCTGAGCAAACCAAACCCCTCCTCAATTCTTTCTAAAGGAAGTTGGTGGGTAATAAAGTTTTTTGCTTTTATCTTTCCTGAAGCAATAAGGTTAAGAGCCTGTACGTATTCAACGCGGTTTGAAGCAAAAGAGCCAAAAACGGAAATTTCATTATAATGAAGGAAATTGCTATCAAAAGCGATTATTGAATCATTTCCGGGAAGACCTCCAAAAAAACTTACTCTTGCTTTTTTCCCGGCAATTTTTAGTGCTTGTTGTTGAGCAACCTTTGCCGGTGCCGCCACAATAACAACGTCTACTCCGTTATTCTTGGTAAAGGATAATATCTTCTCTGCGGGATTTTCTTTATCTCCATTGATGAAGCGGTCAGCAGAGAAATATTTTCGGGCAAATTTGAGTTTTTCTTCAGAAATATCAATAAGAAAAGTTTTTGATGCTCCCTTTTCTTTTGCCAATTCCAGATGCATCATTCCGATTGGTCCTGCGCCAAAGATTGCCACGGAATCGTTTTTTTTGATATTAAGATAACTTTGCCCATGCAAACAACAGGAAAGCGGTTCAATTATTGAGGCCTCTAATAACTCAACATTTTTTGGAATTTTCAAAATAAGATTCTGAAGAACTCCTTTTTTTGGCATCAGGAGGTATTCGGCAAATCCTCCGGGATAGAAATAGCCTATTGCTTTTCCCTCCGGGCAAAGATTATAGAGCCCTTTTCGACACCAGCGACATCTACCGCAGCCGACAGATGTTACCACTGTGACCCGCTCTCCAACCCGGCAACCTTTAACTCCTTTTCCAATCTCGGCAATTTCTCCCGCAATTTCATGTCCGATGATATGCGGGGGATGAACCTTTTTATGGCCATGAAGATAAGTTCTTACGTCCGTTCCACAGATAGCGCAGTAGGAAACCTTAAGCAAGATTTCCCCCTGATGGCAGATTGGTTTCTTTGCCTCTCTTACCTCAATTTTTTCCGGTTCCAGATAAAAGGCTGCCTTCATTTTCATTGATATAAAGCGTAATGCAATTTTTGAAAGTTGTCAATTTTTGTGGTATGATAAGGCGATGAAAAAAATATTTATTTTTCTCCTTTTAGTCATCGTTATTTTCTCTTTCTTTATGCATGATATCGGCGGTTTAAGGATGGAAAGAGTGAAAGCTAAAAAAGGAGAAAAGTTTGGAACGACCATGATTATTCTGGAATGGAATAAACTTCCGCAATGGTGGCAGAAAAAAACAAAAAATCTCTTCAAAAAAGAAAAAAATGAAAATAAAATTTTTGAATAGAGCCGGCTTTACTCTGGTAGAGTTAATGACGGTGGCTACCCTGGTCAGCTCGGTTCCTTTAGGAGCTTATAAAGCAGTGGGAAAAGCAAAGCAATCTTTTTGCAAAAATAATTTAAATCAAATCTATCAAGCTCTAACTATGTTTATGATGGAAAATAATGACCGGCTCCCCTCCGCTTGTTTCTATCCCGAAAATTCTTCTGCCGAAAACAGCATTGTCAATATTCTTCATCCCTATCTCAAAAATAAAAATGTCTTTCTCTGCCCTTCCCTTCCGAAAGAGTTACAGAAAAAGGAAATTACCTATATCTGGAATGACCAATTCAATAATAAGAACCCGGACGGAATCCCCAATCGAGATAAAATCTGGCTAATGACAGAAATGACCGCTACCTCCGAAAAGATTCCTCCACCCCATTCAGGCGGATATAACATTCTTTATCTTGATGGTCATATTGAAACAAAACAAAAACCCCCGGATTTAGGAAGAGAGGCAAATCACTAATTCACCACAGAGCAATAACCAAGAAAAGACTAAAACAGCAACCACGAATAAACACAAATAATAACCACGAATTACTCGAATTATACGAATTAAAAAAACAACTCTCTCGCCACCGAGTCACAAAGACACAGAGAACTACTAAGAAATTAATCGGACGCATCCGCCAAAGTTCTCTGGCGGAAGGATAAAATCAGGAAACAGGAATAAGAATT
>PFWI01000118.1:6571-12209 GCA_002791075.1 bacterium (Candidatus Ratteibacteria) CG_4_9_14_3_um_filter_41_21
GTAAACTCTGCCACTACATTCTATGCTTTTAATCTGCGAACATCTGCGTTAATCTGCGTCCGAATTTTTATGTCTTTCTTGGTGCTCTTTGAGACTTGGTGTCTTGGTGGTGAAGTTTTTAATTAAATTGGATTGGCTAAAATGGAATATGATTTTGCGAAAGTAGAGAAAAAGTGGCAAAAATACTGGGAGAAAAAAAATCTTTTTTCCGCCAGCTCGGATAAGGAAAAGCCAAAAACGTACATCTTGATTGAATTCCCTTATCCTTCCGGAGAAGGACTGCATGTCGGACATTGCCGCAGTTATTCTGCTCTGGATGCTGTCGCCCGTAAAAAAAGGATGGAAGGTTATAATGTTTTATACCCCATCGGCTGGGACGCTTTTGGTTTGCCCACCGAGAATTATGCGCTTAAAACCGGTGTGCATCCGAAAATTGCCACTGAGAAAAATATTGCTAATTTCAAAAAAAGTCTTAAATCCCTGGGTATTTCTTTTGATTGGAACCGGGAGATTAATACCACGGACCCAAAATATTATAAATGGACCCAATGGATTTTTCTTCAATTCTTTAAAAAAGGACTGGCTTACCAAGCCGAAATTCCCATTAATTGGTGCCCTTCTTGTAAAATCGGCCTGGCTAATGAAGAGGTGGTTGAAGGTAAGTGCGAAAGATGCGAAAGCGAAGTAAAAAGAGAAAAACGCAAACAATGGATGTTAAAAATTACTAAATACGCTGACCGTTTAATTGAAGATTTAAATGGGCTTAATTATCTGGAGAAAATAAAAGCCCAGCAAATTAACTGGATTGGTAAAAGTTATGGCACGGAAATTGATTTTAAAGTAGAAAATTGTGAAAATATAATTAAAGTTTTTACTACCAGAACCGACACTATTTTTGGGGTAACCGCAGTGGTGTTGGCTCCGGAACATCCTCTCGTTGCCTCCCTCCTCAGAATTCAGAATTCAGAATTAAGAATTAAGAATTACGGAGAGGTTAAAACTTATATTGAACAATCAAAGGAAAAAAGTGAGTTTGAAAGGACGCAATTAGCCAAAGAGAAAACCGGCATTGAGTTAAAGGGTATCAGGGCAATAAATCCGCTTAATTCCGAAAGAGTTCCGGTTTGGGTGGGAGATTATGTCGTAGGCACTTACGGCGGAGGAGCGGTAATGGTTGTTCCGGCTCACGATTACCGGGATTACGATTTTGCCAAAAAATATGGCCTGAAAATCCGGGAGGTTGTTGCCGGGGGAAATATTTCCCAGGAGGCTTTTACGGACTACGGGGTTTTGATTAATTCCGGAAAGTTTAATCAATTATCCTCCCAAGAAGCCCAAGAAAAAATTACTGATTGGTTGGAAAAAAAAGGCTCGGGCAGAAAAAAAATTCAATACAAACTCCGGGATTGGGTATTTTCCCGCCAGCACTACTGGGGCGAACCAATACCCATTGTTTACTGTAGAAGATGCTGGGAGAATCAATCCCTGATTAAATCAGGGACAAAATCGAGGTTGAACTATGATTATACAATCATTAAAGGAAAAGAATATATGATTGTTCCCGTACCGGAGAAAGATTTACCGGTTGAGCTTCCTTATGTAGAGAAATATCAACCAACCGGCACCGGTGAATCTCCTCTGGCAAACCTTAAGGAATGGGTTAACGTAAATTGTCCAAAATGCGGAGGACCGGCAAAAAGAGAAACTGATACGATGCCCAATTGGGCAGGCTCCAATTGGTATTTTATGCGTTATACTGACCCTGAAAACGAAAACTCCTTGGCGAACCAAGAAAAGTTGAAATACTGGATGCCGGTTGATTGGTATAACGGGGGTATGGAGCACACTACTTTGCATCTTCTGTATTCTCGTTTTTGTTATAAATTCCTTTATGACATCGGAATCGCTCCAACCAAAGAACCTTACCAAAAAAGAACTGCACACGGCATGGTCCTGGCTGAAGATGGCCGAAAAATGTCAAAATCTTTTGGAAACGTAATTAACCCTGAAAAGATTATAAAAGCTTATGGAGCAGATACCCTGCGAATTTACGAAATGTTTATGGGGCCGTTTGACCAAACCATTGCCTGGAATGCCCAGGGAGTAAAAGGATGTTATAGATTTCTTCAGCGGGTTTGGGAATTAGTTTTAGACTGGAGCAAAGATAAAAATAAAACGAGCAGTTCAAAGGTAATAAAAGCAGTACACCAACTCAACAAAAAAATTAATGATGATTTAGAAAAGGCAAAATTTAATACGCCTATTGCCGCTTTTATGGAATTTATTAATTTTGCACTAAGGAATAAAAAAGGAATCGGGAGAGATGCAATTGAAAGGATGTTAAAATTGTTAGCCCCGTTTGCTCCTCATCTAACGGAAGAACTCTGGGAAAGGATTGGAAATTCGCCCTCTATCTTTTCCCATTCCTATCCCCAGTATGATAAGAAATGCACCCTCGCGGAAGAAATTACTCTGATTGTTCAAATTGACGGAAAACTGAGAGCAAGATTAAAATTACCTTTCAACCTTACTGAAGACAAGATAAAAGAGAAAATTCTTACCGACCGAAGGGTTCAAAACTTCCTTGCTGGAAAAAAGATTAAAAAAACTATTTTTCTCGTTAATCGCCTAATTAATCTGGTTACCAGATAAATGTTCGCTCAGCACATATAGCGCTGTCATTGCGAGAAGTCCGCTCTTCTAGCGGACGACGTGGCAATCTCGAGATTGCTTCGGAATAAATCCCTCGCAACGACTCCGTCGGATTTATTTATTCTCTTCCTTCTTTTCTTCTTCTTTCTTCTCTGGTTTCTCAGTCTTCTCCTTCTTCTCGGCAATTTTATCTTTGAGATCGCTTATCCCGGAAGCAATTGCTACTGCTCCGCCAAGAATGCCAAAGATGGGAAGAAGCGCCATCAATCCTTTGACAAAATAACCCCACCAGCCAATAATACCCCATACACCCAAAACAGCTACTACTATCCCACCAATTAAAGCCCACATCTTTGCTCCTCCTTTTTTCTTTTTACTTCTTTCTTCTATTTATTTTTACCAGTTTAAACTATTTTTTTAAAATTGTCAAATGAGACTCGGGCAATTTCTTAGGCGGCACGCCCCTCTGTATCTCCCCGCTAATCAGAAGAGATAACTGGAGTTTAGAAGCGAGTGGGCGGTTATGCCGCACCCAGCACTTATTTCGGAAACCCTCACTACCCCTGGAATAAGTGCTGGGGAGGAATAAAAAAGCGCCAGCCGGATAAATTTAAATTAGCGAGGCTAAATTGCGCTACTAATCTATACGCTTACTTTGTAGCAATATGCGTAAGATAACTTCCATATTAAGCTTGTAGCAACAGCCTCGCACTACATCTTAGTTCTACGTAGTGCGAACCTTTCAGGTTCGCCAAAAAAGGAAATTCCTATACATTCCAGTTATCTCTTACCTCGCCTCCTTAATATGAATATCCTGCTGCGGGAAGGGAATTTCAATTTTTTCTTCTTCAAACCTCTTTTTTATCTGCATATTAAGTTCATCATTGATTCTAAATTTATCCTTGAAACTGTCAATCCAGCAAATTGAGAGAAGGTTAAGCGAAGAATTCCCAAATTCAGTAAAGTAAACTATTGGTCCTGGTTCCTTCTTCACTTCCGGATGGGAAAGAGAAACTTCTACTAAAATTTTCTTTACCCGGTCTAAATCGGTTCCATAGGCGACGGAGACCTTTTGCCTGATTGCTAACTTTGGGTCTGGATAACTATAATTGATTATCTTACTCTTGGCAATTTCGGCATTGGGAATAACGATAAGAGTATTCGCGAAGGAAAGAATTTTGGTGCTCCGTAATCCTATTTCGTAAACATCCCCGATTTCTCCGGAACTCAATTCAATTCTATCTCCCACACCAAATGGTCGGTCAACCAGGAGGGTAAAACTGGCAAACATATTGGCTAAACTGTCCTGAGCCGCAAGCGCTATCGCCAAAGAGGCAACGCCTGCCGTGGCCAAAAATCCGGTAATGTTGATTTTAAAATGGGAAAGAACAATGGTGAGAACGATGAAGACAATGACTATTTTCATTATGCGGGAGAAGAGAGGAATAAACTGGTCGTCAAATTTTGACTTGGTTTTTGCGGCAATCTCCTTCAGATACCAGTCGCAGAACGCTTTTATAAAAGCATAGGCAAGATAAGAAATTATTAAAACCAGAGCGATAAAGAAAGTCCCGTTACCGACCTTGACGATGACCAAATTTTCTATCCCGGGAATCTTCTCAGTTATTCTTTTAAAGACAAAGAAAAAGCCAATAATGGTAATAGTAAAATAGACGGGTTTTTGAATTGCTTGCAAGATTGTTAAATCAAGTTTGGTCCTGGTCTTTTTTGCAATTCTGATAAAAACCAGTTGCCAGATTAACTTGATAAAAGAGGCAAAAAGAACTACTGCAGCTAAAAGAATAATTGATATAATTGTTTCCTTAATAATTGGCGTCATCTTGCTAAACTCTTATCATTTAGAACAGTTTCCTTTCCAATTTTATTATACGCTCCGATAAGACAATCCCTGCCAATGATGGCATTTTCAATTTCTACTTTCTCTTTAATTCTGGTATTGGCAAAAATAATACAATCAGCTAATTTTGCCTCCTTTCCTACCTGGCAATTATCCCCGAGCACTACACTCCCGTTAATCCAGACATCATCTTCAACAATCACGTTTTTGCCGCAGACTAACTTACCTTTGATTTTAAGATTCCCGGAAATTTTGCTGCCCTTCCCGGCAATGAGAGCCCCTTTTTTTCTGCCGGAAATTGGATACTTCAATCTACCGTTGAGAATATCGGATGAGACGTCAAGATATTTCTCAGGGGTTCCCAAATCTTGCCAATACCCGGAATGGATATAGCCAAAGAGCCGCTTCCCCTTTTTAAGAAGTTGGGGGAATAGTTCTCTTTCTAAGGAATACTCAACTCCATTAGGAATAAAATTTAGCAGTTCCGGTTCAAAAAGATAAAATCCGGCATTAATGGTGTTGGTAGTTATCTCCGAGAATTTTGGTTTTTCCAGAAAACTTAAGATTCTGCCATCCTTACTGGTTTTTACCAGACCATAGGCACTGGGATCAGCCACCGGGAAAAGAGTCATGGTGAGATCACTCTTATGCTTTTGGTGAAAATCAAGCATATCTTCCAAATCAACGTCCGCAATAATATCGCTATTGGAGATAAAGGTTTTTTCTTTAATGAATTTCTCGCTATTTTTTACTCCTCCGCCGGTTCCTAATCGTTTCTTTTCAAGAGCATAGGTAATTTTCACTCCATATTTCTTGCCATTACCAAAATAATCAGAGATTTGCTCACGGAGATAAGAGATGGAAAGAATAATCTCTTTAGCCCCATATTTTCTAAATAGTTCAATCTGATAAAGCAAAAGGGGCTTATTTACCAAAGGAAGGAGTGGCTTGGGAGTAGTAAACGTCAACGGTCTGAGCCTGCTCCCTAACCCTCCCGCCAAAATTAAAGCTTGCATCAATTTTCATTTTAACCTCAAAAGGTCAGATTGTCAAAATGAGGTGGATATGCTAAAATATATAAAAATTGTAAGCACGAGTAGAAGAATTTCACCACCAAGACACCAAGTC
>PFWI01000092.1 GCA_002791075.1 bacterium (Candidatus Ratteibacteria) CG_4_9_14_3_um_filter_41_21
GTTTTTTGAATTCGATTAATTCGCGTAATTCGTGGTTGCTATTTTAGTTTTTCTTGGTGCTCTTTGAGTCTTGGTGGCTTTGTGGTTAAGTTCATTTTATAGTTTTATATTCGTGTGCATTCGTGGATAATAAAATGCAGTAAGATTGTTAAATGTTTGAAAGACTTAAAGAAGATATTCAGACCGTTCTTGCCCGCGACCCGGCAGCCAGAAATAGTTTTGAAGTAGTCTTTTGCTATCCCGGTTTGCATGCGCTTTGGGGCTATCGCATTGCGCACTTTTTCTGGAGGCATCGCACCTTTGTTCTGGCGCGATTTATTTCCCACATCGCTCGTTTTCTCACGGGGATTGAAATTCATCCGGGAGCGGAGATTGGGAGAAGATTCTTTATTGACCACGGTATGGGGGTAGTAATTGGAGAGACCACGGAGATTGGGAAGGATGTTCTGCTTTATCAAGGGGTTGTTTTAGGCGGTACCTCTCTGAAAAAGAAAAAGAGGCACCCCACCATTGAAAATAATGTAGTAGTTGGGGCGGGAGCAATAATTTTAGGAGCGATTACCATTGGAGAAGGTGTTAAGATTGGTTCCGGAGCGGTTGTGCTTAAGTCAGTTCCTGCGGGCAGGACCGTTGTGGGGATTCCGGGAAGAATAGTAGAAGAGCCAAAGAAACCAGTAATTGACCTGGAGTGGGGAAAATTACCTGACCCGGTGGCTGATGCGCTAAAAAGAATCGTTGAGACTCAGGAAAAGTTGGAAGAAAGGATAAAAAAATTAGAATCGCTAAAAGAATGAGAAAAAAAATCTGGACGCAGATACACGCAGATTTACAGGATTTAAGAATAAAACAAAAGATATTTAAATTTATTTTAATTCTTTATCTGCGAATATCTGCGAAAATCTGCGTCCCATTATTAGTTATATCCACCAGTGTTTTTTGTGTTGTCTCCCTTAATGCTGCGGTTTACTATCAGGTGAGAAAAGGTGATAGTTTAAGCGAAATTGCCAGAAGATATAAAACTTCGGTAAGCAAAATTAAAATTATTAATAACCTTAAAAGCGATCGAATTATTACTGGCCAGAAACTCTTGGTCTACCAGGGGGAATTTATTAAAAAATACTACCGAATAAAAAAAGGCGATTGTCTTTCCAAAATCAGCCATAGATATGGTATCCCGGTGGCAGAAATTAAATCCCTGAATAACCTTAAAAGCGATCGAATCATTGTCGGCCAAAAATTGCTGATTAGCATTAAATTAGAACCCGAGAAAAAAAGATTAATGCAAGCTACTCCAATCATTGAGCAAAAGAGTTGTTACTATAGGGTAGAAAAAGGGGATACCATGGAATCTATCGCCAGGAAATTTGGGATTTCTGCCGAGAAAATTGAAACGGCAAATCTCTTAAAGGATCAATCGATCAAAGGCGGTCAAATTTTAATTATTCCTGAGTCAGAGGATTCTTCAGGAGAACTATCTCAAGAAAACTCGACTGATGATACCTTGAATGAAGTTCCTGCCCAAGTCGTTAACATTGCAATTCAGTATCTTGACACTCCTTATAAATGGGGAGGAATCGACAGGAATGGCTTGGACTGTTCAGGCCTTATAAGGGAAATCTACCGAAAGATCGGAATCATTTTGCCACGCAGATCTCAGGATCAATATTACGAGGGGGAAAAAGTTCCTCTTGATGAGATTATACCTTCTGATGTTATTTTCTTTACCAAATATCCTTCTTCCTCCAGTGTTAACCACGTGGGTCTCTACCTGGGTGATGGGTTATTCATTCATGCTTGTCGAGAAAATAAGAAGGTAGTAATTAACAATTTAAACAATGACTCTTATTTCCAGAAGAGATTAATTGGAGTAAGAAGATATATCCATTCCATTTTTAAAAGATGAAGAAAAAAGTTTTATGGTTGGGAATTTTAATCATTGGGTTTTCTCTCTTAGGAGCTGATATTGAGAAAAGCATCGCGCAGAAGAACGAAGAGTCCTTTTATAAAGAATTAGAACTCTTTACTGACGCTCTCAGCATTATCAGAAAAAATCATGTTTCTGAGGTAAAGGCAAAACCGCTTATCTATGGTGCTTTAAGAGGGATGCTTTCCTCTTTAGACTCTTATAGCCAGTTTTTGGATCCTGATTTTTATAAAGAAATGCAAATTGAAACAGAAGGGAGGTTTGGGGGGTTAGGGATAATTATTACGATTAAAGATGATTTTCTCACCGTCGTTTCTCCGCTTGAGGATACGCCGGCTGATCGAACTGGTATTAAACCCGGGGACCAAATTATCAAAATTGACGATGAATTGACCAGAGGAATTACCGTGATGGAAGCAGCCAAGAAACTAAGAGGCGAAAAAGGGACCACCGTAAAATTAGAGGTAATGCGGGAAAAATCTCCTGAACTTTTAAAGTTTACCATTATGCGGGATATCATTAAAGTTAAATCAATTAAAAAAAGTCACTTTATTTCTGGTACAAAAATAGGCTACGTCAGAATTGTAGAATTTCAAAAACGGACGGCTGATGACCTAAAAACGTCTCTACAAGAATTGGAAAAAGAAGGATTGGAAGGATTGATTCTTGATCTGCGCAATAACCCGGGCGGATTGCTTGATTCTGCCATTGATGTTGCCGATGAGTTTATCGAAAAGGGTAAATTGGTGGTCTATACCCAAGGTCGGGATGCAGAAGATAAAAGGTCTTACTATAGCAAAAACGAACCAATTCTTCCGGGGAATGTTCCATTAGTAATCTTGATGAATAAAGGAAGTGCCAGTGCTTCCGAGATTGTTATCGGTGCTGTTCATGATTGGAAACGGGGAGTTCTTGTGGGCACTAAGACTTTCGGAAAAGGTTCGGTGCAGAATATTATTCCTCTTGCTGATGGTTCAGCATTAAAATTAACGATTGCTAAGTATTATACTCCTGAAGGAATCTGTATTGAGGAAACGGGTATTAATCCGGACGTTCTGGTAGAATTGCCAGAACCAAAAGAGGCGGATAAAGATAAAGAGATGAAAGATTTGCAGTTAGAACGGGCAATTGAACTTCTCAAAGAATTATGAAATCTTATCGGAAGAAGAAAAGAAGACCACGACCACGACCCACTTCGTGGGTGCCCCGTTTTCTTGTTTTACTCCTTTCTTTTTTTATCCTGTGTTGTAGCCTATTTTTGATTAAATCAATTCCCAAAAAAATCCTTCCCCCTAAACTTGCTATAATCCCTATAATGCCTAAAATCGCCATTATTATTGATGATTGTGGTTATGATAAGAAAATATCTGAGGAAATCTATAAAATTTCTTCTCCCATCACTCTGGCTATTCTTCCCTTTCTTCCTTACTCCTCCGAGATTGCCCAAAGCGCATCAAAAGCAGGATATGAACTAATGCTCCATCTTCCAATGGAGCCCTTAGATTCTTCGCATAATCCTGGGGAAGGAGCAATCTGGACTAAAATGAGTCCCAAGGAAATTGCGCATCAAACAAAAGTGGATATCGCTAATTTACCTCCCTTAATTAAAGGAGTAAACAATCATATGGGCTCTCGGGCCACTGCTGACAAAAGAGGAATGGAAGTAATATTGCAGGAACTAAAAAAACATAATCTCTACTATATTGACAGCGTTACCTCTGAAAATAGCATTGGTTTTGCCGTAGCCAAAGAATTAGGAATAAAAACGGGGAAGCGGGACATTTTTCTTGATAATGAGAAGAACGCCGATTATATCAAAGCGCAAGTGGAAAAATTAATTAAAAAAGCCCTCAAAAATAAAAATGCAATTGGCATCGGGCATGCCCATCCTCTTACCATTGAGGTAATCAAGGAAATGATTCCCGAGATTGAAAAAAGAGGAATTAAACTTGTCTTTGCTTCAGAGATTGTACAGTAAAAGCAACCACGAATTTATCGAATTATACGAATTATTAGAAAACAACAAAGAGAATAAATATTTTAAATTTTTAATTAGAGAAATTCGTGTAATTCGTGGTTAGATTAAAATGTTTGTTTTAGGGATAGAGACTTCCTGCGATGAAACCTCTCTTGCCGTGGTGAGAGATGGAAAAAAGGTTCTTGCTAATGTGATTGCTTCTCAGAACAGGGTTCATCAAAAATTTGGCGGGGTTGTTCCTGAACTTGCCTCGCGAGCTCATGTAGAGGTGATTGACTCTCTTTTCTTAAAAGCGTTAAGAGATTCAAAAATAACCAGCCGAGAGATTAGTCTAATCGCGGTTACTGCTTCTCCCGGTTTAAAAGGCTCTCTTCTTATCGGGAGCACTTTTGGACGCGCCCTTTCCTTTGCGAGCCACATTCCTCTTACTGAGGTGAATCATCTTTGCGCGCATCTAGCAGCTAATTTCCTGATCGAAAAAGATATCAAATTCCCCGCGGTTGGTCTTGTTGTTTCCGGCGGACATACTAATCTCTTCTGTTTAGAAAGCAGGAGCAAAATGAAGATTTTGGGAGAAACTCTTGATGATGCTGCCGGGGAGGTATTTGATAAAGTGGCCAGGGTTCTTAATCTTGAATATCCCGGAGGCCCCTCTTTAGAAAAAGTAGCCAAGAAGGGCGATCCTTTAGCCATTAAGTTTCCTTGCGCTTACCTGGGGAAAAAATCTTTAGATTTTAGTTTTAGCGGGATAAAGACCTCGGTGATCTATTATGTAAAAAAATATGGCTCTTCTGGGGATATTGCGGATATTGCGGCCAGTTTTCAGAAAGCAGTAATTAAGGTTTTAGTGGAAAAAGTGAGAAGAGCGGTGAATCTTAAAAAGACAAAAACGCTTCTTCTGGGAGGAGGTGTGGCCAGCAATAGAGTTTTACGCGGGGAGATGAAAAAATTTGCTCTTGCCGAAGGAATTGACCTTTTTATTCCTTCGCCGATTCTCTGTACCGACAATGCGGCTATGGTTGCCTCTCTTGGCTATTACCTTTATTCTCAATCTGACCAAACCTAAGGGGTTGTCTCAAAATAATGTTAACCATTACCCTTTTATTTGGATTTCTTTTAGACCATTTCGGAAGGGACTCCTATCGCTTTCTTTTTCCTCTTGGTGGTCTGTTTGGTATGGCGTCGGTCCGATCCTTTCGCAGAATTAAAATCAGAAGAGAAAAAATATCTGCCAGACATAAATTCCGACCGTTTATCCTTTCAACCGAGCTATGGGATTTAGGCAGTTATAATTATATTGTAGGAATAGCGGAGAAAAAAGAGGTGCAAAATTTCATCGGAATGCATTTCACCTTAATGGGAATTAGAGGAATTATCGGACCTTTTGTCGGAGTGAAACTTTTTCAGGTGATTGGTCTGGAGAATACTTTTTTGGTCAGTTTTATTCTGGCAATAGCAGGTTTTTTTGTTTTATTAAAATTAAAAAATGTTCAGAATAATCTCTCAGGATAAAAAGACAGAAGCAAGAACAGGGGAAATTGCTACCACTCACGGGAAAATTCTTACTCCTGCCTTTATGCCGGTTGCCACAATGGGTGCGGCGAAGACTCTTTCCTCGGAAGAATTGGAGGAAATGGATTATAAACTAATTCTGGCTAATGCTTTTCATCTTTATTTAAAACCAGGACTAAAAATTATCAAGAAATTTGGCGGGCTTCACAACTTTATGAATTGGAACCAGGGACTCCTTACCGATTCCGGGGGTTATCAAATTTTTAGTTTGAAAAATACGAAGGTGACGGAGGAAGGGGTTAATTTTCGCTCCTCTCTTGATGGTTCCTCTCACTTCTTTTCTCCGGAAGTTTCAATCAAAGTTCAAGAAATTTTAGGGGCTGATATTATTATGGCGTTTGATGAATGTTTGGGGTATCCGGTTGAGTGCAAGAGGGCGAAGGAATCGATGGAGCGAAGTATGAGGTGGGCAATAAGGTCTAAAAAAGCGCATAGGAATAATAAACAATTCTTATTTGGGATTGTTCAAGGTTCTACCGATAAGGATTTACGAAGAACTTCTTTGGAAAGATTAGAGGAAATTGGTTTTCCTGGTTATGGAATTGGGAGTCTTTCAATAGGAGAACCTGAAGAAATGATGTTTGAAATTGTTGATTCTTTAATTCCCTTGATGCCGGAGAATAAACCTCGTTATCTAATGGGTCTTGGAAAACCAAGTCAGCTCTTGGAAATGATTAAAAAAGGAGTTGACCTTTTTGACAGCAGTTTCCCTACTCGTATTGCCAGAAATGGCAGTTGCCTGACGCATCAAGGAAAAATTATTATCCGGGATAGTAAATTTAAAAATGATACTGCTCCTATTGATGAGAATTGCAGTTGTCCGGTCTGTCGAAATTATACCCGCGCCTACATCAGGCATCTTTTTAACGTGGGAGAAGTTTTAGCTTTAAGGTTAGCTTCCTATCATAATCTTTTTTATCTTAACCATCTAACTAAGGAGGCGAGAAAAGCAATTGCCGAGAATAACTTTTCCTCTTTTTACTCTTTGACAAAGGAGGCGTTGAAAGGGTAAACTGTATCAAGAATGAAAGGTATTCTGATTAGTTTTGAAGGAATTGACGGAAGCGGTAAGTCCACGCAAAGTAAAAAACTATACCATTGGTTAAAGGGAAAAAAATATCCGGTCGTTTATCTGGAAGAACCCGGTGGCAGCAATCTTGGTGCAAAGATCAAAAAAATTTTACTTTATTCCCAAGAACCAATAGAAAAATTTAGTGAATTACTCCTCTTTCTTGCGGCTCGGAACCAATTAGTAAAAGAAATTATCCTTCCTTCCCTTAAGAAAGGAGAAATTCTTATTCTTGATAGATTTTATGATTCTACCCTTGCTTACCAGGGGTATGGCAGGGGGATAGACAAAAGTTTAATAATAAAGTTGAATAGAATTGTTACTGAGGGGATAACTCCGAATCTTACTATCCTTTTGGATAAAGGGCTGAAATCTATTTTAAGGAGCGGTAAAGATAGGTTTGAGAATGAACCCATTTCTTTTTATCAACGAGTAAAAAAAGGTTATCTTGAAATTGCTCTTTCCAATAAAACGAGGGTTAAAACAATTTCTGTAAGAGCGGACAAAAATGAGACATTTCAAGAAATCAAGAAAGTAGTAATCCCTTGTTTACAAAAATGGCACAGAGTGTCATTCTGAACGGAGTGAAGAATCTCAATATGACTTTGTCATATGGAAAAAGAAAGAATTGAGCGGTACTTAAAAAATTCTATTGCCAGGGGACGTTTGAATTCTGCCTATCTTTTCTTCGCCGGAATTCTTCAGGATAAGGAAAAGACTGCTTTGAATTTTGCTAAAGCAATTGAATGCGAAAAAGAAGATTTTCCTTGTAATACCTGTGAAAACTGTCTAAAGATTGAATCTTTTACCCATCCTGATGTGAAATGGCTGAAAGGTGAGGGGGCCGTTTCCTCTCTTGCCGTTGAAGAAATCAGGGAGATTGGCAAGGAGATGTACTTTAAACCTTATCGGGGAAAGAAGAAAATTTATATCTTTGAAATTGAAAGGTTGAACGAAGAAAGCAGTAACGCTTTCCTTAAAACCCTGGAAGAACCGCCTGAGCACACCATCCTTCTTCTCATTGCCAAAAGTGATAAGGAATTTCTTCCCACCATTGTTTCCCGTTGTCAAAAGATTATGTTCTCCTCAAAAAAAGTTTTTACCGAAGAAGAAAAAGAACTGCAAAAAAAATTGATTAAAACTGTTGACTCCCTTTCTTTAGAGAGTCCTGCTCATCTTTTTGATATTGCCGAAGAGATTTCAAAGAGCGATTCTTTGCCCCTTTCCTTTGATTTACTTTTATACTTTTATCGCGACCTGCTTCTTCTTAAAAATAGGGCCAAGGATTTTTTAATTAATTCTGATTTAAGTAATCATAGTAAATTAAACTCTTCCCAGATTATTAGAATCATTAAAAATATCGCTAACACTAAGGGCGATCTTCATCGAAGTGCCAATCTGAAACTTTCTATTGAGCTAATGTTGATGAATATTTTAGATATTACGCGACCACAACTACAACCACAAAGACTCAAAGTCTCAAAGAGCACCAAGAAAGACATAAAAATTTGGACGCAGATATACGCAGATTAAAAGCAT
>PFWI01000198.1 GCA_002791075.1 bacterium (Candidatus Ratteibacteria) CG_4_9_14_3_um_filter_41_21
ATGGTTGTCAAAGAGCAGAACTTACCCCTGATTAAATCAGGGGCTTTAGTTTCTGTTTATTATTAATTTTTGTTTAGTTCTTGACATAGAGAGTCTTCCCCTATTGATCTAAGCCTGCCACGAAATTCGGAAACCCTTGCCCTGTAAGGGTTTCCGCACACCTTCCTTTTAGAGTTCACCTCCACCTCTAAAACCCTTGTGTAGTGCGGGTTTTCGAAGGTGAAATTTTAATTTTTCTTAATTTTTACTTACTTTTTGAGAGGGTGGAGGTGAATTTTCTTCTTCTTTTAATTTTGTGACAGGCGACTTTTTTATTTTCTTCTTCCTTGATATTTCTCATCTTTTCTTCACCTCACCCCTTGTGTTAAACTTTCCTCTAAGAAGCAAAAATCTCTATCTGTCACAAAAAGGAGGAAAGTATGTCCCAAAAATATCTTTTTTCTCTGGAAAATCTTATTGATGTCAATCCCCTGAAGGAATACCACAAATTTTTTAGCAATTTAGAACTTGATAGATTTTTCAAAGCGGCCTCTTCCGTTGGAAGAAAACCAGTCTCGCCAATTAACCTGATTAAAGCTTTAATCTTTAAGAATCTCAAGGGTATTCCTTCTTTAGCAGAACTGGTCAGAGAGTTAGAAGAAAATCCGAGTTTAGCAATCTTCTGTGGCTTTGAGCCAGGAAGCGCTATTCCACCACGAGAAAGATTTTCTGCTTTTTTGAGAAATACTCCCAACGAAGAATTCCAAAGATTAAGACGCTCACTGGTAAAGAAACTTATTCTTCTCGGCGAAATAAAAGGAACATACTTATCCATTGATTCGGCACCCATCAAAAGTAAAGTGAAAGAAAACAATCTTAAAGCAAGTTATTCAAACCGTTTTGATAAATCTACTCCACCCAAAGGAGATCCAGAAGCTAGAATAGGAATTGAAATTCATTTCCTACTTAAAAAACAGGTCTCCTATTTCTGGGGTTATCGTAACTACTGTGTTACCGATAGTGAAAGTGAACTCCCGGTTGAAGAAATAACCAGAGCAGCCAATACTCCTGAAGTTTCTATGTTCATTCCTCTTTTCTCCCGGGTGCAGAATTATCGCTTCAGTATTAAGGGCATTCTAGCAGACGCTAATTTTGATAGTGAAAGTATCTTAAAGTATATTTTTGAAGAACTGAAAGCATACCCTTATATTGCTCGCAATCCCAGAAGAAGAACCAATCAGGAGTATCAACTTTCTTCCTCTGGTGCCAGAGTCTGTATTGCTGGCTTTGAGATGGTTTATTGGGGTAAGTTTAGGGACAGAGGTAAAGAGAGATTAAAGTTTGTCTGTCCAATTACTCACTCTAAATCTTTCCAGAAAGAACATCCCTATTGTCCCTGGTTTCACCCCAGGTTTGTTGAAGGAAAAGGTTGCGTTGCTTATCTCAGAGCCGACAGCAATATTCGCGAAAAGATCGCTTATCAGAGTAAAAAGTTTAAGAAAATCTATAGTCTGAGAACCGGAACCGAAAGACTCTTTTCCCGACTTCTATCTCTGACAATGCAAAATCTTCCAGTAAAGGGACTCAATGCTGTAGCCAATCACTGCACCCTTGCCCATATTACCTGTCTGGGGATTGCTCTGGCTGCTTGTAAAACTGGGCACCGAGACAAGATTCGCTATGTTAAAACTTTCCTGCCCAATCTCTATAAAATTGTCAAAGAGCAAAATCTTTAATTTTGTGACGCCCTATATTGATCTAGAAACTGATCATAGGTTTTTAATGGTCTTTCTTCTACCTTGGGCGCGCCCATCTTTTCCAGTGTCCTCTTTAAAATCTCCTTTAAGGGCTCAGGTCCAGTAAAAGGTCCCTTTCCTCTCAGATTTATGAAGATTCCCTCGATATACTTATACCCAAAGGCCTGATATTTAAGAGCACGTTTAAAGGCATACTCTACATCTTCAAGAGAATGTTTTTCACAGAGGGAAAGAATTTTCCTTAATTCCCACCATCTTCCCCTCATCTGGGAAGAAGAGAGGAATCCATCCCAGTAATCCTTTGCTTTCGGAGAAAGGGAGAAAAAAGCCTCCTTAAATCCATCCCATCTTTCCTTTTGTTTAATTTTGAGACCTTCAAAATGCTTGGGATCCGAGATATCCTTACCCTTCCCTCTGAAAATAGGATGGATAGCCACTGGTCCCTGTTGGTTGTCTGCATAAATTCTTATCCTTCCCTTATCGGCTCTGATGGTAAGACTTTTCCGGCTATACTGATAAGGAACCGAGTACCGGTTTCCCTCATAGGAGATAAAACAATCGGAAGAGACCTTTCTCGCTCCAATATAGGAAGTATCGTAGAGTCTGTTCTTAAGAGGGAGAAGGCTCTCTTTTTTTAGCCTCTCAAAGGGAATTTCCTTTGTTGTCCCGTGAACCCGGGTATTGGCCAGGGTATTTAACCAGGAAAGACCTTTCTGATTGAGGTCCTCTATTCCCTCAAACTTTGTGCCAATGAAAAAGTCCTGCCGGATGTAGGCAAAGGGTCTTTCCACCTTACCTTTCGTTTGGGCTCTATAAAGGCGGCAAAGCTTTGGTTGGAACCCATAGAAGCCGGCAAAGTCCATAAAGTTGGTGTTCCACTCTATATTTCCCTGGTAGCGGGAAAGCACTATTGTCTTGGCATTATCGTAAAGGATTATCCTCGTATAACCACCAAAGTATAAAAAGGCATTCTGGTGACAGGTAAGAAAGGTAAAGATATCCTGAGAAGTCGTAAATTCGATGTAGATGGTCCGAGAAAATCCTAAAATCATAGAGAAGCAGTAGAGTTTTTTCTTTATCCCGTACTCTTCAATTGTTCCAAAGGAGCTCCAGTCTACCTGGGACTGTTCACCCGGCATTGTCTCAAATCTTATTACCGCTTCTTTCTGTCTTTCTTCCCTTATTGGCCTGGTAAAATCACCAAGAATTGAGTGAGCTCCTGTATATCCTTTCTCCTTAATTTCTCTTAACATCCTTTGAATTGAGATTTCCGGCACCTCTTTTAAGCGAAGCCTAACATAATCTTTATAAGGTTCAAGTTTAGAAACCCTATCAGTGGCACTATATTTGAGTTTTTCTTCTGCTAAAAGATATTTCCGTACCGTTTTCCGGTCATGTCCTGTTAACCTGCTAATCTCTGAAACAGTCATGCCTTTTTTGATTCTACTTCCCAAACCTCTTATCGTCATCCATTCCTCTTCTTTTATCATCAGCGTTCCTCCTTTCAGTCCCGTATTAAATACGGGACTTAGTTCTATCTGAAAAGAGTATACGCCAATTACTGGTTATTCTCTACTAAACGGTTTTTAAGGTAGGTGAGTTTAGGAAAAATTGGGGTAATAAGGTGGGGAAAATTGGTCGGCACTTCTGGGGAATTCTAAATCGGCATTAACACTTGGCTATCTCCTGCAAGTAACCATAGAGTATCTTCTAAAAAAGAGGGGTTACAATATTAGTTTTCAGGAGTTCTGTAAGAGAGCAGAAAAAAGGAAAGCTACGGACTTAGAGATAAGTAATCTTGCTAAAAAGGGTCTGAAATTACCAGAGATTCCCAAAGATACGAGAACACTTTTATCTGCGGTAGGAATTGGAGATGAAAAAATAGTCTTTTCTTGAAAAGATAAAGAAAATAGAGTAAAATTAAGATGTAGTGAACACAACGATTTGCCAAAATCCACACTACACAAGGGATTGCAGATGAAGTGGCGAAGTTGACTTGTCAAGTATTGTCAAAAACTTCCCTTCAATTTTCTGCTAAACCGTTGTATATCAAGCACTTCCGATGATTTTACCTTCCTCCCCCCTATTCTAGGCTGTTTTTGAAATATTAAAGATAATAATCGTCATCAACAATACTTTTTCCGCCTGATAAATTGTGATACTTTACTCTACACTGTCTTTAGTAGCAATCTGGGTAATTAGTCTTTCAGATTAAGCTTGTAGCAAATCAGGCAACTACAGTTCTATAATTTCCTCCCCTCTATATGAAAGATTTCTCCTTTATCCATAAGGGTTTCCATAATTCTTTCATTTTATTTTTGACAGTACCAAGATTATCAAGAAGCTCTGGAGCCGGCAGAACATCTTGGAGAAGGTCCTTCTCTTCAGCCCAGTTGCGATACCTGGCGACGGTATTCCTGCTGATGTCTGTGCGAGAGGCTATTTGCCTATCACTTTCCCCCATTCTCAATTGCCTGAGAACTTCCCGGACATCTACCACTTCCAATCTCCTTCCTGCCATAGTATTTTCCTCCTTTCAGTCCCATGTTTAATATGGGATCTGAAAGTATCGGACAACACCATGGCAGTTCCTCCAACAGGTGGCTCAGTATACCCTGCCCAATGACACAAGAGTAACAAGACCCGTTAGAGGTTTACCTCTAATCGGGTCAAGGATGTATCCCCACACCAATTCATTGGTGATGGGGATGTATCGCAATTAGTCTTTCAGATTAAGCGTGTAGTAAATTTGAATGAGGGGCTGAATAAAAAAACAGAGAAAAAATCAGTTTTAGGGGAAAAGTTGGAGTCTATGAATTATAAGGGATAAGGGAGCTATTGTCTTTTTTAAAAATCTTAAAATGTTACTTGACTTTTATCTGGTAAGACCTCAATTGTTTTCTTTCCTCCCTTTTCTACTTCTCGAATCTCTATCTCAGCATAGGCCCAGGTAGAAAAAGATAAAATTAGACAGAAAACAATGAGAATAGATACCTTCATCATCTTTCCTTATTTATATAGTGTACAGTACATTTCCCTGCATACCGGTTATAAAATCTATGATTATCCATATTCCGGCGATAACAAATTGCCCCAATACTAAACCTAAGAAGAAATATTTTGTTTTTTTA
>PFWI01000054.1 GCA_002791075.1 bacterium (Candidatus Ratteibacteria) CG_4_9_14_3_um_filter_41_21
ATTCATCGCACGAAAAAAAGGAGGAATTATGGGAAAGGTGAAGTTGAGTTTTGTGATGGGGTTGTTGGGAGTAGTTTTCCTTTCTACCCAGGCCTTGGCAGAAGAGCAGAGATGGGCAATAGATGTGCATGGCGGAGTTTTCAGCTTAACGGCCATCACCAATCAGGTAATAGAGACCTGCCCGAATATAGACGGCACAACCGGAGGAGTTGCGCTCCATTATTTTGGAAGCGAAGGTCCGAACCGGATTTTAAGACATGTTTTTTCTTTTGACTATGCTTCCGCAGATGGCAGAGGAGCATGGGAGACGAAAGGAGTGACAGGAACTGGGGCGGTGGATTTCACATTGATGTCTTTTTGCTACACTCCCACCTGGCATTTCTTGCCTGATGGTCCGGTCAATCCCTATCTTGGATTCGGTCTGGGAGTAGGATACCTGGAAGGGAAATTTAAAGCAGCAGGCCAAGCCGAAGAAAAGTATAAGGGAACCGTGCCGGTGCTCCATATTCCTTTAGGAGTTAACTTCAAGGCCTCAGAGAATATCTGGCTGAAAGCCGAAGCAGGATTTCGCAATGGGGTATACTACACCGGTGCAGTAGAAATACTTTTCTAAAACTTGACAACAAAGATATCCTTAGGGTATAATAAATAATGGTAAGGTTGAAAACTCAGCTACGTCATTGCGAGGGATTTATCCCGAAGCAATCCGCGAAGCGTTGCAATACGTTTTAGTGTAGTGTCCCATAAATAACTTAACAATGATATCTTCTTACATGCTATAATTTAATCATTGTGTAACCTATTAGCGTCAGAAAGATTTATTTCCTTCTCCCCTTGTGGGAGAAGGCAGAGGTTGAGGGGTGTTAGTTTTTCAGAAACCCACCCTCACCCTTGACCCTCTCCCCTCAAGGGAGAGGGAGAGAGGCAAGAATTTCTTTTTGAAGCTAATATATTACATCATTGTAAAGAAGCGTTAGGGACACTACATTAGTATAGAAAGTAAATGGGATACGCAATAGTAGGACTTTATGTAGTATTAGCTGCGGTCTTATCGCAACTTTTTGCCCTAACCAGTAGAGTAGCAAAGTTAGAGGAGCGCTTCGTTAGGATAGAAGATAAAATAGATAATCTTACTATTGACGTAAAGAAAATAGCGGGTATTGTTGACATTCGTTCTTTGATATGATAGAATTTGACGATGTCATTCTGAGCGAAGCGAAGAATCTCTCTTTTCAAAGAAGCGAGAGATTGCCACAGCCTTCGGCTTCGCAATGACCGTACCAACACTTGACAAATAGGAGTTTTTGAGGTATAAGTATATATATCATGCTTGTCATTGCGAACCCGAAGGGTGAAGCAATCTCAAAGGGATTGCCACGTCGCTAACGCTCCTCGCAATGACTGAATGCTATGCTATTTGACAAAAGAATTTTGTTGTAGTAGAATGCTTACCTAACCTCTTTCATCATCAGGCAATTTGATAATATGGCGAAAAGGGGGTGAAAAGCGAAAAGCCAGTCAGACTGCTACGAAGAGGATGGAAGGGATGAAAAGGAAACTATTCCTGGTTAGAGAAAATGTTCATCGTGTCATTGCG
>PFWI01000107.1 GCA_002791075.1 bacterium (Candidatus Ratteibacteria) CG_4_9_14_3_um_filter_41_21
TGATACTGACATTGACCTGGATTTAGCCTATATTAAACTTAGTGATATGTTTTTTCCTGGGCTTTCAGCAACCATTGGTCGCCAGGAAATTATTCTTGGTGAAGGATTTGTTGTTGGTGACCTCAACGGCTTTGCTCCGGGAGCAGTTAATGCCGGCGATTTAAGTTCTCGACTCTCCACCGATGCTCTCAGATTTGACTATAAGTTGGCAACAGTTCCTTTAACCTTAATCGGATTTGTTGCCAAGATTGCCGAAACTTATGCAACCATTACCGATGGAGATGTTGGTCTTGACCAAGACCTCTATGGCATCAATGCCAATTATCAGGTGCCAACCGCTGAGGTGGAAGTCGAAGGTTACTTTGTATCCTTAAACAACGCCCATGCAACAAAGAATAGTGCCAACGAACTCAGCATTCCCACCTTCGGTCTTCACTGTGTCCACAATGTAGCAGCCGTTCCTGGATTCTCCTGGAAAGGAGAAATTGCCGGTCAGTGGGGCAAAACTGCTGGCCTGGACAACAAGGGCTATGCCGGCTATTTAGGTGCTGAGTATGGCTTCCAGAATGTTGCCTGGGAACCCAAGGTTGGTCTTACCTACTACCACTTCTCTGGTGACAATGATGCTACCGATAACACTGATAACGCCTGGAATCCCCTCTTTCCCGATGCAGCAGGAGACAGAATCGGAACAATCGTTGATGCTTCAGGGTTAGCTGGGTTTGGTCAACAGTCCAACATGCAGGTGATTAAACTTTCCGGCTCGATTCAGCCTACAGAGAAAATTAGCCTCAGTTTAGACTGGTTTAATGACCGGTTGATAAAAACTGCCGCTGGAGCGAAGAAAGAACTGGGAAACGAAATTGACATCAATCTTGGTTATGCTTACAGTGAGGACGTGGAGTTTGCTCTTACCTTCGGTTACTTCGTTAGAGGCAGTGCCATCAAGAATGCGGTTGCTGATAGTGCCGATGCGATGCAGGTTGTAGGGAGTGTATCGGTTACCTTCTGAGGAAAGGATAGAATAATAAAAAGGGTGCTTTAGTATTAGATTAGCTAAAGACGATTGTTATCAAAATAAATAGCAATTTACTTTGATAAATAAGGGCTTATCAAAGGTAACTTATATAAGCTTACTCGTTATCAAAATATATTTGATATTTCTTTGAAAGATACAGGAATGAGTACTACGATCTGCTTCTTGGGGTTAGCCAAATAGGTAATTGGGATGCATGGTTAAAATATTTCATTCGTGGAGTTGCAAAACAATCAAAAATTGCCGAAGAAGCAGGACATAAGATTTTAGATCTGCAAAAGAAATATCGCCAAGAACTTCAGAAAGAATCGGTCTCTACGCCAGTTTTTCAGTTGTTAGATATGCTATTTTTGAATCCATTTGTCAGTTTGCCTGGAATAAGTGATTACTTGAAGATAACCTGGCCTACTGCCAAAGCATCGGTTGACAAACTTCTAAAATTGAGAATTCTTAAAGAAGTCTCTGGCCGTAAGCGCAGTCGAATTTATTGTGCCAAAGAACTTCTTGATATCCTCGCTTAAGATTTTGAACTCTTAGCAGATCCGGGGCAATTGGTCACCTACTAACATATCAATGATACGACTGCCTCTGATCTTTGTTTTCATGATAACCTTTCCGCCTGGAGCTTTGGTTACCTCCCCGATAATCCGGCTTTCTTTTCCCAAAGGGTCTTGACGCATTGCTTTGAGGACAACCTCGGCATCCTTTCCGGATACAATTACTACTACCTTTCCTTCGTTAGCAATATAAAGGGGATCAAAGCCCAGGAGTTCGCAGGCCGCTCTTACTTCCTTTTTTACAGGAATATCCTTCTCATTAATTAAAATGCCAAAATTCATTCCACCCGCAATCTCATTTAAGGTGGCGGCCAATCCTCCCCGCGTGGGATCACGCATAAATTTGATTCCGCAGAGCGCCGCAGAGCGCCGCAGATTAATAATTCTCTGGATTAAATTAGTTAATGGCGCGCAATCACTGCTGATTTTGGCTTGAAAATTAAACTCTCCTCTTGCGGCTAAAATAGCCAGACCATGTTCACCGATAGAGCCATTGACAATGATTTTATCCCCGGGGATGATGGTCTCTTTGCTGAGATTAATCTTCTTTCGTAACCCCAAGCCCGCGGTATTAATAAAAAGTTTATCAAGGTTTCCCTTTTCCACCACTTTAGTATCACCGGTAACAATCTTCACGTCTTCATCCCGAGCAATCTTCGCCATAGATTCGGTTATTCTTTTTAGAACTTCGTACTCTAAACCCTCTTCAATGATAAGTGCACAGGAGATATAGCGGGGTTTGGCACCAACTACCGCAAGGTCATTAATTGTCCCGCAAATTGCCAATTTCCCGATATCTCCTCCGGGGAAGAAAAGAGGATTGACCACATAGGAATCGGTAGTGAAACAAAGCGAGGAATTATTTTTGGGTAGGAATTCGACAACGGCGGAATCGGAAAGTTCATTTAGAATTTCATTGGCAAATTTCTCTTGAAAGAGTTCCTTAATAAGCCGATGCATCAATTTACCACCGCCGCCATGGGCTAATGAAATACGCTGACTACCGCTATTTTTTTTCATCTGCGTATTTAAAATAGGTCGAACAGGTTCCCTCGGAAGAAACCATGCAGGCACCTAAAGGGTCCTCGGGAGTGCAACGAGTTCCAAAGGAAGGACAATCGGGAGGATAATTCAGGCCTTTAAGAATTTTATCGCAGATGCATCCGGGCAAGATATCTGAGGATTTTTCTATGCGGAGATTGAATTTTCTTTCTGCATCGTGGTTCTCAAATTTTTTCTTCAGCCTCAACCCGGATTTTGGTATATTTCCTAAACCCCTCCAATTAGAATCGCAAATTTCAAAAACTTCTTCCATTTTTTTTATCGCCATTAAATTCCCTTCCGGCTTGACCGCTCTGGTATATTCAATTTCTACATTATTCCTTTTTTCTTTTATCTGTTTTAAGAGCAGAAAAATTCCATAAAGAATATCGATGGGCTCAAAACCTGTAATGACGATTGGCCGGTTATATTCTTTAGCCATTTTTCTATAGGGTTCAGACCCTATTATCGTAGATACATGTCCGGGAGCAATAAATCCATCGATTTTACATTCACCACTGATTAATAAGGCTTCCATCGCTGGCGGAATTAATCGGTGAGAGCAAATAATAGAAAAATTTGAAGGCGCATCGTTCAAAATCACCACTGCCGTGGAAGGAGCGGTTGTTTCAAATCCGATGGCACAATGGACAATTTCCAAATCTTTCTTTTCTTTAGACAATTCTATGGCATCCTGAATAGAATAAACAACCTTTACTTTTCCACCAAGAACCCTAACCTTGGTTAGAGAGCTTTTTGAACCAGGAACTCGAAGCATATCTCCAAAAGTTGTTATGAGATGTCCTTTTAAAGCTAACTCTATCGCTAAGTCAATCTCTGAATTGGGTGTACAACAAACCGGGCATCCAGGGCCCGAGATTACCTCTAAATTTTGTGGCAGTAAATCTCTCAAGCCTGATTGAGCAATAACCTGTTCATGAGTGCCACAAACATGCATCAATTTGAAATGTTTGCCATCACTTAATCTTTTTATTCTTTCCGCTAATTTTTGAGCTATTTTCTCGTCTCTGAAAAAATCAAACATATCTTTTCAACTACAGTACACTAAAGAATCTTTAATAATCTCAAAGTTTTCTCAGCCTCTTTTTCATTTAATTTTTGGATGGCAAAGCCGGCATGAATTAACAGATAATCACCGATATTTACATCTTTCAATAACTGCAGATTTGCTCTGCGTTTCACCCCGCCTAATTCAACCGTCCCTTCTTTATCCTTAATTTTGACAACCTTCATCGGTAAAGCTAAACACATATTATTTACTCCTTAAATTTAGCATTGGCGATAACGGCCTGACCTAAAGAGATACCGCCGTCATTTGTGGGAACTTGACGATGAAGATAAACCTTAAATCCTTCCTTAATTAGCCGATTAAAGGTTCTATCCAATAAGAAAATGTTCTGAAAAACCCCTCCGGAAAGAGCAACCTCATTGAGTTCAGAGTTCATAGTTCGTAGTTTATAGTTTTGGTTAAAATCGGAGCGAATTTTCATACAGGTTTCTACTATCATTTCAACAATGGTATTGTGAAACTTAAAGGAGATCGCCCCAACAGGAACAGAGTGCTTAAGATCTTCTACTATTCCCATAATAATCTCCTTCGGTTTGATAATAAAAAATTTTTTTTCTTGCTCTATTCCGTATTTATAACTTTTTACTTTAAACTTTGAACTTTGAACTGATTTTATTGCCATCTCCAACTCCATTGCCGCTTGCCCCTCATAAGTTATTTCGTCTCTTAAACCAAGAAGCGAGGAAACTGCATCGAAAAGCCGTCCCATACTGGAAGTAAGAGGAGAATTTATCCTCCGCTTAATCATCTTCTCTAAAACCGCCCATCTGCTTTTATTCAATCGCGAGGTGAAATCCAGATTTAGCCGAAGGAATCCTTCTCCATAGGTCTCATAGAGGTAAGTAGCGGCCATTCGCCAGGGTTCCTTAATCGCTTGTTCGGCTCCGGGAAGAGGAAGATATTTAAGATGGGCTTTGCGTTCAAAATCTGCGTAATCAGCGATTAAAAATTCTCCACCCCAAATATTTCCATCCTCGCCATAGCCAGTTCCATCAAAGGCCACCCCGATAACCTTATGGTTATCTACTCCATTGTCCGCCAGACAGGAGACAATATGGGCATGGTGATGCTGGATAGGGATAGTTCGCAGTCTGGAGTTCATCGTTCGGAGACGGTGAGCATATTTGGTGGAGAGATATTCGGGATGAAGGTCATGAGCGATAATCGCCGGTTCGATAGCAAACAATTTTTTAAAATGCTTCACGCTCTTCTCTAAGGCAACAAGGGTCTCCAAATTTTCCAAGTCCCCGATATGATGACTTATAAAAACCTCATTTCCTTTAGCAAGACAGAAGGTATTTTTAAGGTGTGCCCCACAGGCTAAAATTTCATTTTTAAAGATAAGCGGAACCGTCAGAGGAGAAGGTGCATATCCCCGGGAACGGCGAATAAGCATCTCTCTCTTCATAGGTAAAAATATTCTTGTTACCGAATCATCACAGCGGGTATAAATATCCCGATTGTGAAACAAAAAATAATCGGCAATAGTGCTCAATCGAGAAACCGCTTCCTCATTTTCATAAGCAATGGGTTCTTCGCAAATATTACCCGAGGTCATTACCAGAACGGAAAGGGATTCGTAGTTCGTAGTTCGTAGTTCATAGAATAAAAGATAATGAAGAGGAGTATAAGGGAGCATAAATCCAAGATATTTGTTATTAGGGGCAACCTGCTCTACTATCTGCGACAATCTGCGTCTACTATCTGCGACAATCTGCGTCTTTTTCTTTAACAAAACAACTGGCCTTTTTACCGAAAGCAGTAGCTCCTCTTCCTCAGGTGAAACCTGACAGAATTTCTTGGCTATCTCCAAATCCCTGGCCATTAAGGCGAAGGGTTTGTTTTCCCGATATTTTCTCTGCCGTAAGTTTCTTACTGCTTCTTCATTGAGGGCATCACAGGCTAAATGAAAACCACCCAACCCTTTTATGGCCACAATTTTTCCTTTTTTAAGCAACTTAACAGTTTCCTTTATTGCTCTTACACCTGAACTTTGCGTTTTGGGATTTGGTGTCATTGCGAGGAGTCCGCCTAGGGCGGACGACGTGGCAATCTCGAGATTGCTTCGCTTCGCTCGCAATGACAAGCGAGAGACCTCGCTCGCAACGACTTCATCGCTTTGAACTAATGTAACCTGTGGTCCACATTCAGGGCAGGCATTGGGCTGGGCATGGAAACGCCGGTTAAGGGGGTCCTGGTATTCCTCCTGACATTGGGAACACATCATAAATTTCTCCATCGTGGTTTTATTCCGATCGTAAGGAATGTCTTTAATGATCGTAAACCGTGGTCCACAATTGGTACAATTGAGGAAAGGATAAAGATATCGCCGATCGCCTGGAGAAGAGAGTTCTTCAAGACATTCTGGACAGGTAGCTATATCAGGTGAAATTTGCGTTTTTACCTGGGAATGGACAATACTGGGTAGAATCTCGAATTGTTTATCATTTTGCGGGGGTATTAAAGAAGTAGAGAGCCTGGTTATTTTCGCCTGAGGTGGAGGAAAGGACTTTAGACTCTTAAGAAAATCATCTACCTTTTCTGAATTGCCCTCTACTTCAATAACCACCCCTTCAGAGGTATTGGAAACCCAGCCGGCAAGATTTCCTCTTTTAGCGTAGCGATAGACCAGAGGCCGAAACCCAACCCCCTGAACGATACCGTTAATATTTACCCTAACCCTCTTAGCCATTTCTCTATCTTAATATCCCTTAGATAAATTGCGCCACTATACTATACGCTGTTTTCAGTAGCAATATGCGGAGAGGTTAGCTTCCTTGATATTTCTCACAGCAACTTTATAACATATACGACCGTTTTAATCAAGTTATTGCTAATCCAATACTCCCTTACTCGATCAATAATAGCCTGAAAGAAGTTTTGAAGTTGACATCAAAGAGATTTTTTGGTATGATTTTGGCAATGAAGATAAAATCTCTCTTACTGATGCTCTTTATCCTCAATCTTCCTTTAGCCTTCCTCCAAGCTAAAACAGAGGAAAACTCGCCAGATGACTACAGCATCATTTATGAACGTGACCTTTTCAACCTTGCCCCAAAGAAAAAAGGAAAGCCAGTAGTAATAAAACCGCTTTTTATCCCCCTTGCCCAGAGGTTAAGACTGAAAGGAATAATTACGAAAGAGAATCCTTTGGAGAGCCTGGCCGTCATTGAAATCCTGGGAGGGGGTAAACAAGAAATTTACCGGGTAGGGAACTTAGTAGAGAATGGCAAAATTCTTGAGATATTGAAGGAGAGTGTTGTCCTTCTTAATGAGGAAGGCAAAGAGGAGAGATTGCTTCTCGCAATAGAGACATTGCCAGAAACAGGAAGGATTGCCCAAAGAAAGACAGCCTCTAACCAATTTATCTTCTCTCCCCTTCTCAGAGAAAGTGGCCCTCCTCAACAAACTCCTCTTTTTTCCCAGAAAGAAGTTAAGGGAGAGTTCTCGTCCGGTGGATGGGATAAAACTCTCCCAGAAAAGGCCTACTCATCAAGCGAATCTAGCGCCGTATCTGGCAGTCAACTCCTCCCGAGCAAAGAGACCCTCTCTTCTCCTACCTCAAAAACCACCGGTATAACTACCCAGGGCGAAGGGGAATTGGGGTTGTCCATCTTCCCCTATACTATTGGAGAAGGAGGAAGAACTACCTCCATCTCCTGGAAAGTTACCTCAGCCGCTGAAGGGTCGGAGACCAATCTTTACTGGTCCTATCTTTCCGACTTTTCCGATTCTGATGAATTCAGCGACCACACTCAATATCGTAATAAAGGAAAGACTTTCAGCGGAACTCAACAAGAATTTTCGGATACAATTTCTATTTCACCTACCTCCTCCACCGGGATTCTCGCTTTAATCTACGCCAAAATTGACGGAAGGGAAAAGACCTTTGGCCCTATTCCCATCAGGATTTCTAACCTCTGAAAATGCCAAAGAGAATTTCCCTTTTTTTGTTCCCCCTTTTCTTTCTTCTCGTGCCCTTCACGAAACTCTGAAACCCGCGTTACTATTGCGTTTCCGAAGACCTATCTTTTTGATTTGC
>PFWI01000161.1 GCA_002791075.1 bacterium (Candidatus Ratteibacteria) CG_4_9_14_3_um_filter_41_21
GAAGTCATTAATTCCATTTTTGTAGTAATTAAGTTATCCCAAAATATATTTGGCAGCAGAGCAGGGTGACGTAACGCAAAGAGTATCCTTCCCGCAATCTTTCTTATTATCATACTCCAGAAATCACAATTTGCCAACCCCTTCCCAAAAAACGATTTTGACAGAACCTTAGAAAAGAGAGTAAAATACAACAAATTGTAACCGCAAATGAACACGAATAAAAACTACTACTTCAAGGAAAAATGGGAAACAGGAGGGAAAGGGAAACTATAATAAAATATTAATTATTAATTAGTCTTTCTTTCCCATCTTTCCATCTTTTCCCCTTTTTCCTTGTTGTTAATTTACAAAAATGTTAAATGAACCAGAGAGAAAATTAGGAAGAATCTCAGTCTCATTAAAAGATTTAGAGGCAAGAGTTTCGGTTTCTGAAAAAGAAGACCGCATTAAAGAATTAGAAAATGAGCAAAGCGCCCCGGATTTCTGGAAGAAACCCGATTGTCAAGAGAAAGTAGCCGAATTAAATCGGCTGAAGAATGAAATATCAAAATTTCAGGAACTGAAAAACAAAAAGGCGGAATTGGAAACAATGTTAGAATTACTGAAAGAAGAGAAGGATGCCAAACTTCTGAATGAAGCCGAGGGACTCTACCTAAAAATAGAAAAAGAATTAAAAAAGGAACTTTTAAAGAGCAAGCTATCCGGAGAAAACGATTGCAATAACGCTATCTTGACGATTCATTCGGGTGCAGGAGGGACTGAGTCTTGCGACTGGGTAGCTATGCTTTTGCGGATGTATCTCAAATGGGCTGAGGACCAGGGCTATAGAATAAAGAACGTTGAGCTCTTTCCCGGAGATGAAGCCGGAATAAGAAGGGTTACCACGATTATCAACGGCGCTTTTGCCTATGGTTACTTAAAAGGAGAGGAGGGAGTGCATCGGCTGGTTAGAATTTCGCCCTTTGATGCGAATAAACGACGCCACACCAGTTTTGCCTCGGTTCAGGTTATTCCCGAAATTGCCGAGACAATTAAGGTTGAAATAAAGGAGATTGACCTAAAAATTGATACGTTTAGAGCCGGCGGCCATGGGGGGCAAAATGTCAATAAGGTTGAATCTGCGGTGAGAATTACCCATCTTCCTACCGGAATTGTAGTCTGCTGCCAGAATGACCGAAGCCAATATAAGAATAAGGAAACTGCCCTAAAAGTCTTAAGATCAAGAATTTATCAGCATTACCAGCAAGAGCGGAGAAAAAAGGATGAGGAAAAGAGAGGAAAGGAAAAGGACATTGCCTGGGGAAGCCAGATTCGCAGTTATGTTTTTCAGCCCTATCAGATGGTCAAAGACCATCGCACCGATGTAGAAATAGGGGATGTGCAGAGGGTGATGGATGGGAAAATAGAGCCATTTATTGAAGCTGAACTATCGTTAAAAAAATAATGAAAATTCCGCTACAGGACTATCAACTTTCTTCAGTAGGAATATGCGGGGAGGTCAGCTTTCTATGAATTACTCACAGCAAATATTAATCACCGGAGGGGCAGGGTTTATTGGCTCGCATTTTTGCGATAATCTTTTAAAGAAAGGTTTTTCAATAATCTGCCTTGACAATCTGCTTACCGGCAGAAAAGAAAATATTATTCATCTCTTTAAGAATAAAAATTTCAAATTTATCCGGCAGGATGTTACTAATCCGTCATTGAACCTTTGGCGAACTTTTCCCGGTAAATTGGATGCAATCTGCCATCTTGCTTCTCCGGCGGCTCCTAAGGATTATTTAAAATTTCCCCTGGAGACTTTGAAGGCTGGCTCTCTGGGAACGCTTAATCTTCTTGAGTTGGCGAGGAAGAAAAGAGCAATTTTTCTATTTGCTTCCACTTCTGAAATTTATGGCGACCCAAAAGTTTCTCCGCAAAAAGAGACTTATTGGGGCAATGTTAATTCTATCGGACCCCGGAGTTGTTATTCGTCTGATACCGAAATTTTAACTAAAAGCGGATGGAAATTTTTTTATAAACTAAATAAAAATGATTACATTTTAACTTTAAGTAAAGACCATAAAATAGAATATCATCAGCCCCAAGAAATTATTAAAGAAGAGTATAAGGGTCAGCTCATCAGATTTAAAAATTATCAGTGCGACTTACTTGTAACGCCGAACCACAAAATGTATGTTAAGAAAAGAAATAATCGCGAATTTAAATTTATAGAAGCGTTTAAGTCGATTAATTGGTCTAGGACCCATATGCTCAAAGTTGCCAATTACGAGAATAAAAACATAAAATACTTTTTCTTTCCAGAAAATGTAGATAGAAAAAATAGTAAAACACCATTCGTTAAAAAAGTAAAAATGGATGATTGGCTAGAATTTTTCGGTTATTATATCACAGAAGGATGTGTTTCTATTCAGCGAAGACGAAGAATAATTAATAACAAAAAATATATTAGTTATAACTATCGTGTTTTGATTGCTCAAGATAAACACAAGAACACACAAAATTATAATAGAATAAAAAGCTGCCTAGAAAGATTACCCTTTAATTTTGTTAATAGCTATGACCATCAGTTTTGTATAACAAACAAACAATTAGCTAATTATTTAATAAGATTTGGTAAATCCGACGAAAAGTATATACCCCGTGAATTATTAAATATTTCTAAAAGACAATTGAAGATATTGTTTGAAGCTATGATGTTGGGCGATGGCAATAAAGAAGGCAATAAATATTATAGCAGCTCTTTCAGATTGATTAGTGACTTTCAGGAACTTCTTTTAAGAATAGGATACGCTGGTAATATAGCAATTCACGATAAGGGAAAATCAAAACCACTTTACCGTATCCATATTCTGAACAGATTTAATAATAAATATAGAACGCCAACGTACAGTAATAGATGTATTCAAAATTACAACGGCTTTGTTTACTGCGTTAATGTGCCTAATCATATTATTTATGTGCGAAGAAATGGAAAAGCTGTATTTTGCGGCAATTGTTATGATGAAGCCAAGAGATTTTCTGAGGCTCTGGTGATGGCCTTTTATCGCAAATATAATCTATCCGTAAAAATTGCCAGAATCTTTAACACCTATGGACCAAAGATGAAAAGGGATGACGGAAGGGTTGTTCCGGCATTTATTGGACAAACTTTAAAAAATGAACCATTAACTATCTTTGGCAGGGGAGATCAGACCAGAAGCTTCTGCTATGTTTCTGATCTGGTTGAGGGACTCTATAGACTTCTGAAATCAAAAGAGATTGGTCCAATAAATTTAGGGAATCCCAGGGAAATGAAAGTGTTTGATTTAGCAAAGTTAATTATAAAGATGACCGGAGCTAAAAGCAAAATTATTTATAAACCTTTGCCTGTTGATGACCCAAAATGTCGCTGTCCGGAGATTAAAAGAGCAAAGGAATTATTAAACTGGCAACCAAAAGTAAATCTGGAACAAGGATTAAAGAAAACAATTAATTGGTTTAAAACTGCTTAAAAAAAATAATGTAACCACGAATTTATCGAATTATACGAATTATTAGAGAACAACAAAGAGAATAAATAAATATTTTAGATTTTTAAATTCTTAATTAGAGAAATTCGTGTAATTCGTGGTTAAAAAATAAATGAACATTCTGGTGACGGGAGGGGCAGGGTTTATTGGTTCGGCTGTCGTTGACCGCTTAATCAATGAAGGTCACCAGGTAACAATTATTGATGACCTTTCTACCGGGAAAAGGTCCAATATTAATCAGCGCGCCAAGTTCTGCCAACTTGATATTAGAGATAAAACTTCTTTAAGGGACCTCTTTGCGAAAAATAATTTTACTCTGATTAATCACCACGCCGCTCAGATTCAGGTGGTTAAATCAACAAAAGAACCAATCCTTGACTATGAAATTAATATCCAGGGGACGCTTAATCTTTTAGAATGCTGCCGGGAATTTTCGGTAAAAAAATTTATTTTTGCCTCCTCTGGCGGAGCAGTTTACGGAGAGCCGAAATATCTTCCGGTGGATGAAAACCATTCGATTTTTCCGGAGAGTCCCTACGGCATCTCTAAATCAATCGCGGAATTACACCTTAAAGTATATCAGCGAAGTTTTGAAATTAATTACACGATTTTACGCTACGGTAACGTCTATGGTCCGCGCCAGGACTCGAAAGGGGAGGCCGGGGTTATTGCCATCTTTATTGGTAAAATGCTTAAAGGCGAGACGCCGGTAATTTTCGGGGATGGGGAGAGCATCAGAGATTATATTTATGTTGGTGATGTTGTAGAGGCAAATGTTTTAGCGATGAAAAGGCGAGAGAGTGCTATTTACAATATTGGCACCGGAGTTGGTACTTCGGTTAATTCCATTTTTGCACAATTAAAAAAGATTCTTTCATTTCAAAAAAAAGTCATTTATGATCGTCCTCGAGCGGGAGAACTCAGAAAAATCTATCTGAAAACGAGTAAAGCGGAAAAGGAATTAGATTGGCAGGCAAAAGTAAAATTGGGAGAGGGTTTGAAGAAGACGATAACGTTTTTTCAAGAGACTAAAAAAACTTCATAACCACAGAGTCACGGAGACACAGAGAACCACCAAGAAATTAATCGGACGCAGAACAACAGCAGATTAAACGTACTACCACGAAATAAAGAAGACACGAAAAAATAGATATTCACCACAGAGGCACAGAGAACACAGAGTTCACCAAGAATTATAAATAAATCTTTTCTTGGTTATTCTTCGTGCCTTCGTGTCTTCGTGGTTAATATTATATTTTATCTTGTTTTTCTTGGTGTGCTTTGAGACTTGGTGC
>PFWI01000051.1 GCA_002791075.1 bacterium (Candidatus Ratteibacteria) CG_4_9_14_3_um_filter_41_21
GTAGTTATGTTGCTCACGGTGAAAAAGAGCAAATAACTCCGGCAAAAACAAAAGGCTTGAAAAAAGAACGGCACTCTTTTTGGAAGAGAAAAAAAGAAAAGAAAATAGAGCCGACCTTTGCCGAAACAGCAAAGATTACAGCTGAAACTGCATTAGAAGCAAGTAAAAAAGCGGAGGAATCGGTAAAAAAATCAACCGCGATTGCGGAAACGTCTTTAGAGGTAAGTAAAAAAGCAGAAAGCGTATCACTTGAGGCTTTAAATGCTGCCAAAACTGCGGAAACTGTCGCCAATCGCGCAATTACTCAAACCAATGAAGCAATTAAAATCGCAAATGAAGCGGTGGCAACGACAAATCGGGCAATCGACAAAATAAACGAGTTAGCTGAAAAATTGAAGGAACAGAAGAAGTTTGAACAGAAGGCGGAAGAAGAAAAGGAAAAAAAGTCTCAGACTTATCAAGTCAAAAAAGGAGATTCTCTGACGAAGATTGCGCTAAATGTTTATGGAGACGCCTCTCTGTGGAAAAAACTCTTTGCTGCTAATCGAAACAAAATTAAAAATCCCAATTTTATTTACCTGGGGCAAGTTCTTGCCGTCCCAAAATAAAAACGGGTATGAGGGGGTGAAAAAAAGTGAAAAAGATAATATTTCTTTTTAGCGTAGCTGTTTTAGGGGTAATTTTTGCTTCGGCTATTTTGGAAGCCGGGAATAAAGGTTATTTTGCTGGAGATTCTTCCGAAAGTTCGATTGTCCCTAAAATGGATCTTAGTAGAATCAATAGCGGCGTTTTTGAGAGAAAAGCCGAGAGAGGAGTTACGAAAAGACTGGTTAGAAAATCAGCAAAAAGAATGCCCGCGATAGAATTTTCTGCAGTTAATGATGCTATTGCTGATGCAAATACAGCCATTGATTCGGCTAAAAAAGCAGTGACAGCAGCTAATCGAAAAATTGAGGCCGCAAATCGACTTGGTGCAGGAATGAGAGAACTGGAGCTAAGAGAAAAACCGTATATAGTAAGAAAAGGTGATTCTCTCTGGAAAATTGCAAAAAATGCTTATGGAGACGGCGCTCTTTGGCAAAAGATTTTTAAGGCCAATGAGTCTAAAATCCAAGACCCCAATCTTATCTACCCCAAGCAAATTCTTTACATCCCGTAAAAAAAATACTTCCCTATGCTGTCAAAGTAATTAAAGAGAAGGCAGCATAGGGTTTATTTTTAAAAAATATGCGCAAGGAATTCTTGCTTAAAAACAATGAGGAAGCCAAGATTCTCTTTGGAGAATACGACGAGAATTTGAGGTTTTTGGAAAAGGAATCAGGAGTAACAATTACGGCTAGAGGTTGTGCCCTTTCGCTTACGGGAAAAGAGAAAGAAGTTGAGAAAATTCTTTCCCTCCTCAAAGAAATTCTTCCTTTAGTAAGAAGAGGAGACCAGATCAACCCGGAAGCTTTTTTAAGAATTTTAGAGAAAGAAGAAAAAATTTCCTTCCCCCCCTTAAATTTGATTGAAATTTCTTCCAAAAAACCAGTAGTGTTTCCAAGGTCAAAAGGCCAAAGAGATTATCTTGAAGCAATGAATAAGTATGATGTTGTAATTTCTATTGGTCCGGCAGGCACAGGAAAAACATACTTGGCCGTGGCAATGGCGCTTTCCTATTTAAAGAAAAGTGCAGTAGAAAGGATTATTTTGACCAGGCCAGCCATTGAGGCCGGAGAAAAATTGGGTTTTCTCCCAGGCGATTTAGACGAAAAGATTCGTCCCTATCTTCAGCCGCTTCACGATGCCTTTTATGATATACTGCCGTTGGATGAGACGAAAAGATTATTTGCCAGAAAAATAATAGAGGTAATTCCTCTTGCTTATATGAGAGGCAGAACCTTGAATAATTCCTTTATTATTTTGGATGAAGGGCAAAACGCAACTGCTGAACAAATGAAGATGTTTCTCACCAGGCTTGGTTTTAATTCAAAGGTAGTCGTTACCGGAGATGTAACCCAGTCCGATCTTCCTGCAAACCCCACTATCGGATTAGTTGAGATAGAATCACTTTTAAAAGAAATTAAAGGGATAAAGTTTATTTACCTGACCGAAAAAGACGTGGTCAGGCATCCCCTGGTTCGCGAGATTATTAAAGCTTATGAAAAAAACATACATTTGCAATTTAACCAAAATAAAGTTTGACTTCGTCTTTCTTAAAGACATCGTAAAAAAAATTGGGCAAATTAAATCAATTAAACAGGGAGAAATTGGACTTATTTTACTTGACGATGAAGAAATCCAAAGATACAATCTTAAATATCGTGGTGTGGATAGGCCTACTGATGTGCTTGCCTTTCCTGTTGATGAAAATACCGGAGAGATTCTTATTTCTTTAGATTCGGCAAAGAAGCAGGCAAAAATTTACCGCCAATCTCTTAAGCAGGAAATGAGCCTTTTAGTCCTTCATGGGTTTCTGCATCTTGCCGGTTATAAGGATAACAGCAAAAAAAATAGATTAAAAATGGAAAAGGAAGAAGAAAATATTTTAAATCTTATTAAAACACAATGAAAAATCTGGAGCGTCACTTTATTACCGGTCTTATCATTCTGATTCCCATTATTGTGACAATTTGGATATTGTGGAAAGTTTCCATCTTTTTGGAAGGAATATTGGGTAACCTTTTCAGGAATTATTTACCTAATTTCTATGCTCCGGGTTTGGGAGTTTTTTCTCTTATTCTGATTATTATTTTAGTAGGCGCGGTAGCAAACAATCTTTTAGGAAAAAGATTATTGAAATTCGGAGAGGGGCTTTTAGCCCGAATTCCTTTTTTTAATAAAATTTACCTTTCCATTAAAGGTGTCAGTGATGCTGTTTTGAAAAAAAAGGCCTTTAATGGTGTAGCTCTGATAGAATTTTCTCCAGGCCTTCAGACTCTTGCTTTTATCACTTCCCCTGCTCAAAAAGAGATTCAAAAAGAAAGCAACGAAAAATTGGTAAGTCTTTTTGTGCCTACCGTTCCCAATATTACTACCGGCTTTTATTTCCTGATTCCGGAAAAGGATTTAAAAAAGCTGGATTTAAGCGTAGAGGATGCGTTAAAATTGATACTTTCGCTAGGATTGACTGCGAATCAACTAAAGGAACAAAACAAAAATATTAAAGAATAAAATAAGTGGCTCTGGCAAAAACTAATGCTCTAATCATTCAGAGTAGGAGATTCAGAGAGACAAGTCTTCTCCTCGTTTACTACACCCTTGATTTTGGCAAGATTGACGCTATTGCTAAAGGAGTTTTTGGGACTAAAAAACTTTTTTTCCATGTTTTTCCCGCCTATGTTGAAATTTCTCTCTATAGAAAAGAAAATTCTCTTTCCCTGGTTTCTCACTGCGAACTTCTTGACCCCTTTCCGGGATTGCATCAAGACCTAAAAAAATTATCTTATAGTTTTTACGTTTTGGAATTGGTCAAGGAGGCGGTTAGAGAAAGCGAGCAGAATAGTTCTCTCTTCTGGCTGCTCTTTAAGATTTTAAAAGTTCTGGATGAGATAAAAGACTATCACCAGATAGAATTGGTCCGCCCTGCTTTTGAATTAAAATTTTTGAAGATTCTCGGTTACGGCCCTTTTCTAAATAACTGTGTCATCTGCAAAAAGAAAATTCAAAAAGATACGTCTGGTTTTAGATTAAGCGCTCAAGCCGGAGGGCTTCTCTGCCGAAGATGCTGTCGGCAGGACCCAACCTCTCTTCCAATTACTTATTCTTTAAATACCTTGATGAATTATCTTTTAAATTTGGAGGTTTTTCTTCTCCCGAGATTAAAAATGCCTTTTAATCTGCGCCAAGAACTTTTAAATTACCTTAGTTATTTTAAAGATTATTATCTCCCGAGCAATCAGCAATCATTAAAACTGGTTGAGAGAATAAAAAATGCGTAAAATTTCTGCTGAAAAAATTATCGCTGTAATTAGCCGGCTTTGCATCCAAAGCAATTGCCAAATTAATGAAGATTTAATCACTTCCTTAAAACACGCCCGGGGAAAAGAGCAGGGGAGGGCAAGAATGGTGCTTGCTTCTATTTTAAAGAATATCAAAATTGCGCAAAGAGAGAAACTCCCGGTTTGCCAGGATACCGGAATGGCAATTGTCTTTCTGGAAATAGGGGATAAACTTAAAATTGATTTGGGAGAGTTTCTTTCCCTTTCCGCTCTTGTTCAGGAAGGTGTAAGAAGGGGCTATCAATCTGGGTATTTGCGTAAGTCAATAGTCGAGCCCTTATCCCGGGTTAACACCGAAGACAATACTCCGGCAATTATCCGCGAGAAGATTGTAGCCGGCAACCGTTTAAAAATTAAACTTTTAATCAAGGGCTTTGGCGCTGAGAATATGGCTAAAACCTCAATGTTGCGCCCTGATGCCGGCGAAGCAGGAATTAAAAGGTTTACTCTTGATTCCGTAAAGAAGGCGGGTTCCCATCCCTGTCCTCCCATGGTGATAGGAATAGGGATTGGCGGGACAATGCAGAAAGCCGTCTCTCTGGCCGAAGAGGCTCTTTTAGAACCAGTTAAAAGTAAAAGGGCTTATTTTCGCGGGTGTCCTGGACTAAAAAGTAAAATTAAAAGATTAGAAGAAGAATTATTAAGGGAAATTAACCAATTAAATATTGGTCCGGCAGGATTGGGAGGGGAAACAACTGCTTTATCCGTAAAGATTAAAACCTTCCCTACTCATATCGCTGGTTTGCCGGTGGCAGTCAATATTTCCTGCTGGGCAAATCGCCATCAGGAAATAATTCTATAAAAATGAAAACTAAGAGGATATTTGCTCCTTTAACTTCAGAGGGAATAAAAAAACTGGAAACCGGAGATGAAGTTTTGCTTTCCGGCATCATTTATACGGCAAGGGACGCGGCCCATCAAAGAATGACGAAGAATTTAAAAAAATTGCCTTTTGATTTGAAAGGGCAGATTATTTATTATACCGGACCAACACCACCATCGCCGGGAAAGATTATCGGCTCCTGCGGCCCCACCACAAGTTACCGAATGGACCCGTATACGCCGAGCCTTTTGAAATTAGGTTTAAAGGGAACTATTGGCAAGGGAGAGCGCAGTCAGGAGGTAAAAGAGGCAATCAAGAGGTATTCAGCGGTCTATTTTATTGCTTTTGGCGGTTGCGGAGCTTTATATTCCCAATTTATAAAAAAGACAACTCTGATTGCTTATCTTGATTTAGGATGCGAATCTATCTTAAAATTGGAGGTAGAGGATTTTCCCCTCCTTGTTGGCATTGACGCTTGTGGAAGGGACATTTATCAGCAACAAAAAACTTAACCGCAGAGAAACACGGAGAACTTAATCGGACACAGATACACGTAGATTTACAGACTACCACGAAATCACGAAAAACTACAACATCTTTAACCACGAATTACACGAATTAATCGAATTCAAAAAACAATAATAAAGATTCTCTGACCGGATTTACAGGATTTTATTTTTATAATCCTGATTTTAATCATGTTAATCCTGTCAAAAGTTTTAATTCGTGAAATTCGATAAATTCGTGGTTACATTGTTTTTCTTTGTGAATTTTCTGTGGTTATAAAAACTTTTTACAGGAGGTGTCTTTTGAATAATAATATCGCAGTTTTTAAGGTAGAAGGAGAGGGGATTGCCGAGGTTTGGGAGAAAAGTATTCTTGAACTCTGGGAGAAGGGGAAAAACATTAAGACGGAGTATGATGCTGCCGAGGACCCGCCCAGCAAAGACGCTGCCGTAATGATGCTGGTAAAAAATCCTTTTGTTGAGCCTAGGATTCACCTTGCTTTCCCCGGGGGATTGGAGGATTTGGAGAAGTATCGGCAGGAAGTGGTCTTAGGGGTTCACGATCAATGGATTAATCCTCAAGCCGGCTCCTGGACCTATACCTATCACCAACGACTTTTTGGCTATCTTGATAAGATTAATCAGGTAGACTATATCGTGGAAAAACTGGCCAGTTCGGAGTATTCCCGCCGGGCCCAGGCCATTACCTGGATCCCTGCGGTTGATCCTCCTGCGGATGACCCTCCCTGCCTGCAAAGACTCTGGTGCCGGATTAGCCGAAGGCAGGATAAACTCTTCCTGGATATGCATACTCACTGGAGAAGCCGCGATGCTTATCGGGCGGCATTTATGAATATCTTTGGCTTTACGGAATTGCAAAAAATTATTTGCGGGAAAATTTCGGAAAAAAGAAAGGAGAAAATTTTCGTCGGTTACTATTTAGATATCTCCGATTCCTATCACATTTACGGCTCCAATTTCAATGATTTTAAGGAACGATTCTTAAAACTGCAGAAAATGAGAAAATTTTATGATAAGGAAAGAATTAAGAGCCGAACGATGAGAAGTGATGACCCCGCCGCCATTGCAGGTTTTGAATATGGCAGAAAACTATTGGAGATGGAAAGAAAGAGTGGGAAGAGAGGGGCAACCTTTTAATGGCAATTCCTCTTTTGGTTATTCTTGGACCCACGGCGGTTGGCAAATCGGAGATTGCTATGTCCCTGGCCAAAAGGATTCAGGGAGAGATTCTCTCTGCCGACTCAATGCAATTATATCAAGGGATGGACCTTGGCACCGCCAAGCCTTCTTTGCATCAGCAAAAAGAGGTTCCCCACCATCTTATTAATCTCCTGGAGCCGGATAAATCTTTTAACGTCTTTGAGTACGCTAAAAAAGCGGAAAAAATAATCGGAGATATTCATCAAAGAGAAAAGATTCCTATTTTAGTCGGCGGCAGTGGTCTTTATATCCGGGCAGTGATTGATGGGCTCTTTGAACATCCTAAGATAGATTCTCAGAAAAGATTAGAAATAAGCAGAAGCCTTGAAGGGAAGGATATTGCTTCTCTCTATCGGGAATTAGAGAGTGTTGACCAAAAAGCAAGCCAAAGAATCCATCCTCATGATTCTCGGAGAATCAAAAGAGCGCTGGAAGTATTTTATACCAGCGGTATCCCCATCTCTGTTTTACAGAAAAAGAAACCGGAGAAGTTATTCCAGACTTTAATTATTGGAATCAAGCGGGAGAGAAAAGAACTCTACGAGAGAATCAATAAAAGGGTAGGGGAAATCTTTGCTCAAGGGCTGGTTGATGAAGTTAAAACTCTTTTAGAAAAAGGATATAGCGAAAATTTAAACTCAATGCAGGCAATTGGCTACAAAGAGACTATCACTTATTTAAAAAGGGAGAGAGGGTTGGAGGCGACGGTAGAGTTGGTAAAGAGGAATACCCGCAGGCTTGCCAAACGCCAACTTTCCTGGTTTCGCGGGGACAAAAGAATAAGGTGGCTTAACCTTAGCCGCCAGGAAACTCCCGAGCAAACTGCCGCGATTATTGAAAGAATTATAAACACGTCGTATAATTTGTTATGTAGCGGTGCGATTCATCGCACAAATAAATTATGAAATATCTGATTATTATTGGGGATGGGATGGCTGATTATCCTCAAAGGGCATTAAGGGGTAAAACTCCTTTGGAGTTTGCTAAAACTCCCTGGCTGGATAAGATGGCTAAGGGAGGTTTTGTAGGCCGAGTAAAAACTATTCCCAGAGGATTAAAGCCGGGTAGCGATATCGCTACCCTTTCCATTTTAGGTTATGACCCCAGAAAATTCTACTTCGGAAGAGGACCTTTGGAAGCAATTAATATGGGAATTAACTTAAGGGAAAAGGATGTTGCCATCCGCTGCAATTTTATTACCGAGAACGATGGAATTTTAGCCGATTATTCTGCAGGCCATATCCAAACTGCGGAAGCAAAAATTCTTATTGATTTTCTCAACCGCAAATTGGCCGATGAAAAAATTAGATTTTATCCGGGAGTAAGTTATCGCCATATCCTCATCTTCAAGGATTGTACCCTTAATCTTGGTGAAATCTCCACTACGCCTCCTCACGATATTATCGGGAAAAGGATTAAGGATTATCTCCCTTCCGGCAAAGATGCCAGGATTTTACGGGAATTGATGATGGATTCCAGGATTTTGCTTCGCGATCATAAAATCAATCGAATCAGAATTGACCTGGAAGAAAATCCAGCCGATATGATTTGGCTCTGGGGAGAAGGGAGAAAAAAGAGTCTGCCGAGTTTCAGGAAAAGGTTTGGTTTTAAAGGTAGCGTTATCTCTGCCGTAGACATTGTCAAAGGAATTGGTAAATCCATTGGCCTTACTTCTATTGAGGTAGAAGGAGCTACCGGATATCTGGATACCAATTATAAGGGTAAAGTGGAAGCAGCGATAAATTCTTTAAAGGAAAAGGATTTTGTTTTTTTGCATGTTGAGGCTCCGGATGAGGCAAGCCATTCCGGCCAGTTAAAACTAAAACTTAAGGCAATTGAGGATTTTGACAAGGAAATTATGGGAAGAATTTTTCCGCAACTTCTCGCTTTAAAAGAGTGCCGGCTCCTTATTCTTTCTGACCACATTACCTCTCTGAAATCCCGCACCCATTCAGCCGACCCGGTTCCATTTCTTCTTTTCGGCAAAGGAGTAAAGCCCAATAAAACCACTTCCTTCAATGAAACTGCCGCTAAAAGGAAATTTTACCTTAAAGAAGGCCATAAATTGATTGACCTCTTTTTTTAACCGCTCATCTTCATCCTCTCCCCTAAGGAGGGAGAGGGAAGGGAGGGGACAGTGGCTATTGTCTATTTGGGAATTGGAACAAACTTGGGAAGAAGGAGAAAGAATATTGAGACCGCTTTAAGATTATTAAAAAGGAAAAAGATCAAGATTAATCAAGTTTCTTTCTTTTTTAAGACAAGACCGGAAGAAGGGGTAAAAGGCTCCTATTTTCTTAACGGTGTGGCAGAGATAGAGACAGAATTGCCTCCTCAGAAACTTTTAAAATTTCTTAAAGAGACAGAAGAGCGCCTGGGGAGAAAAATAAATCATAAAAGAAAAGAGCCGCGGACAATTGATTTAGACATTCTTTTTTATAATTCCCTTATTTTGAATGAGCCTGACCTTATTATTCCTCATCCAGGATTTAACAAGAGAAAATTTGTTTTAAGGCCCTTGAATGAAATTGCTCCATCTTTTAAGGACCCGGTAACCAGAAAAAAGATAGAGACCCTTTTTAAAGAAAATTGTAGTGCGAGGCTTTAGCCTCGCTAATAGGATGAAGGTCATTAAGAAAAGCAAGGAATTACAAACTCTGATAGAGAGAGAAAAGAAGAAGGGAAAGATAATTGGCCTGGTTCCCACAATGGGGTATTTGCATTCCGGACACATTTCTCTGATTAAAAGAGCAAAAAAGGATTGCGGTATAGTTGTGGTCAGTATTTATGTCAATCCAACGCAATTTGGGCCGGGAGAGGATTACCAAAGATACCCCCGGGATTTAGAAAGGGATAAGAAATTGGCTAAGGAAGCCGGAACCGACATTCTCTTTGTTCCTTCTGACGAGGAGATTTATCCGGACTCTTTTCATACCTATATCCAGGTAGAAGAGTTATCCGGGAGATTATGCGGTGTTTCCCGGCCGATTCATTTCCGAGGGGTTGCCACAATTGTGGCAAAATTATTTAATATTGTTAAACCGACAAAAGCCTATTTTGGGTGGAAGGATGCGCAGCAATTGATTATTCTTAAGAAAATGGTAAAAGATTTGAATATGGATGTTGAGGTTGTTGGCCTGCCCACGGTCAGGGAGAAGGATGGTTTAGCAATAAGTTCCCGAAATAAATATTTAAGTAAACAGGAGAGAAAGATTGCTCCCATTCTTTACCAGGCTCTGGTTAAAGCGAAAAAAATGGTAAATTCCGGAGAGAACAACAGCGCCAGGGTTTTGCAGCAAGCAAAGGATTTGATTAAAAAAAAGAAAGGAGTAAAAATTGATTATCTCAAAGCCATAAATTTAATCGATTTAAAGGATGCTAAAAAGATAAAAAAGAATACCTTAATTGCAATAGCCGCCTGGATTGGAAAAACCAGATTAATTGATAATGTAATAATTTGATAGTATAGGAATTCCCTTTTTCCCTCTCCTCAATCCTCCCCCTCGAGGGGGAGGAGATAGGTCGGGGTGTAATTTGATTTTTGATTAGAATCTACCGTATAATGTTAAAGTTAGGTGTTAGTATTGAGGAATTGATAAAATAAATTTATGGCAAGCGTAAAATCGGTAAGAATATACAGGAGGGGGAAATTGTAGTTTCTTTCTCGTACGATCCTAAATTTGTGGCTAAAGTTAAAACCATTGAGGGCCATAGGTGGCATCCGGATAAAAAGTATTGGAGCTTTCCTAATTCCAACGGAACTTTAGAAAAGATTTTAAAAGCTTTTGAAGGCGAGGAAATACATATAGACACAGCCTTACAAACTAAACTCACTTCCGTCATTGCGAGGGACGGGCTTCCTCGCTCGTCATTGCGAGTCCCGATAAAATCGGGACGAAGCAATCTCAAGATAGGCTCGGAACAGGTTCCGCAATCTCAATTTGATGACCTTAAACGTGAACTTCTTTCAAGAAAATACAGCCATAAAACGGTCAAAGGTTATCTCTATTACAACAGAGATTTTCTGAGTTTTATAAACAAGAACCCCACTGAAGTTCAGGAAGGAGACATAAAGGACTACCTTGTTCACCTCGCCGAAGAAAGACAGTCTGCCACGTCCACATTGAATCAGGCAATAAACGCCCTGAAGTTCTATTACGGGACCATGCTTAAGAAGAAGTTCATCTATGAAGTCGTAAGGCCGAGAAAGGACAAAATACTGCCGGAAGTCTTAAGTAAAGAAGAAGTCAGCCGCATTATAAAAAGCACAGCGAATATCAAGCACAAGGCAATTCTGATGACCATATACTCCGGTGGCCTGAGGCTTGGTGAAACAGCCCGACTGGAGCAGGCGCATCTTGACAGGGATAGAATGCTCGTCTTGGTAAAGGGAGCAAAAGGGAGAAAAGACAGGTATACACTTCTTTCCCCCAAAGCCCTGGAATTAATTGACCTGTATATTAAGCGGTATGAACCCCGAAAGTGGCTTTTTGAAGGAGCAAAAGCAGGCAGGCATCTTTCGAAAAGGACGATAGAGAAGGTTTTCGATCAAGCCTGCGAGAGGACTGGCATAAAGAAAGATGTGTCGGTTCATGACCTTCGGCATAGTTTCGCTACGCACTTGTTGGAATCCGGAGTTGATCTCAGATACATACAGGAACTGTTAGGCCATGCCAGCAGTAAGACGACCGAAATATATACCCATGTCAGTACAAGGAGTTTGGGAGAAATACGAAGTCCGTTGGACAATCTCGATTTTGAAGGAGGCGAGAGTGACAAAACTTGATGCAAGGAGAGAGGTTTCGCTCTTCGGATAGATGTAAAATAACCGCACCATGGTGCAGCTACAACCCCAATTTTGGGATAAATGTTGCACCTGAGTGCAATTGTGAACAAGTTATATGAAATTCGGCTTGGTAGATTTTGTAAATTAGTGGAGATAGATTATGAGAGATAAAACGAACACTTTGAGTTTATTCGGTAACGAATTGTTAATGCAGAAAGATGAGGAGAAAAAAGGTAGAACTAGCGAGAGGCTTGAGCGATTAGACCTTCATGGAGAATTACATAAAAAGATATTACCATTATGCAGGTTAAAATATGGAGATATATGGGAGGACCCAATTAATGGACATAAAGTTGGTGTATTAGATGCAACAAAACAGGAAGATGTTAAAAAGATTGTGGGTAATGAAAAAGTCAGATTAGTTGTAAATGACCCGCCTTATAATGTAGCAGTGGGAAATGCAAATACAAACGCTCTCTTTAAAATAAATATAGAAAAATATTTAGAGTTTTCAAAAGAATGGGTGCAAAATGTAATTTCAGTGACGGATAAAGATGCTCATTTTTATATATGGTTAGGTGCAGATTATAGAGACAATCTTCAACCTCTTCCAGATTTTATTATCCTAATGAGAAAGTTTAAGGAATTAAGACCTAAAAATATTATTACCTTAAGAAATCAGAGAGGTTATGGAACACAAAAAAACTGGATGTGGGTCAGGCAGGAACTTCTTTATTATGTTAAAGGTAATCCAAATTTTAATGTATCTGCTGAATACACCGACATTCCTAAAATATTAAGAGGGTACTACAAAGAGGTAAATGGTAGGATTACAGAAAACTTGGAAAGAAGTAAATCAGAGTATATTAGGGCTGGTAATGTCTGGGTAGACATTCAGCAAGTATTCTATAGAATGGAAGAAAATGTCCCTGGTTGCTATGCCCAAAAACCTCTAAAGGCAATAGAAAGGATAATATTATCAGCGACAGATGAAAAAGATTTAGTTGTGGACTTCTTTGCTCATTCAGGAACAACCTTGATTGCTGGAGAAAGGTTAAAAAGGAAGGTTTATACATTTGATATTGACCCTATATTTGCTGAGATTACGATAAGGAGATTAGAGCATTTTAGGAGAACAGGGAAAACTGGATGGCAATGGCAAAATCCTTTCCCCCAATTGAAAGATACAAAGGAGAGACAAAAATGGATTTAAAACAATTGAGACAATATTTGGAAAACCTCAGCGAGAACTTGAAACCCAAAAATCACCAATTGCTTACTGCAAGATTGGGCAGTTTAAAATCGGTTTTCCCTTTTAATGAATATGAGTACATTCTGATGTTTTTACGCGATAAAGAAATTATCACATTTCAGCAGTATGAAGAATTGAGAAAGAAATATGTATCTTCCAATCCATATTTAGAACTTTACGGGATTGCTCCTCGTACGTTTGGAGAAATATGGGGTCATCCTCATGTTATGGATATAGATAACAGATTTAAAAAACCTAACAAGGAACTTGATTCCACTTACGAAGGCCAATATGATTTATGGTTTGAAGGTATAAAGGTAGAAATAAAAGCTTGCCGAGCAATAAATACTAAAAAGCGAGGCAATATAATGGAGAAGGCTTTAAGATACGATTCTGACGAGCCGTTTTGGATGAATTATCAACAGATTAAAGCGGATATGGCTGATGCTTTTGTTTTTATTGGTGTATGGGTAGATAAGATAGTATATTGGGTTATGTCTAAAAAAGAGATTAAGAAAAATAGATACTTGAGCCCTCAACATAGAGGGGGGATAGAATATCAAATAGGAATAACACATAAGAATATTAGCGAATTTGATGTTTACAAAGTAGAGCCGAACAAACTTGGAGATGTAGTTCTCAAAAAGGGTAAAAGAAGATGAAATTGTACCAAGCCGAACTTCATATAACACGGTGTAAAAGACTTCGCTTCGCTCCGTCTAAATTCGGCTTTGCCGAACTTCTTTTACACCGAAACCGTTATCTACAATTGCAGGCAAGGTTGGCTAATATAAAAAGAGAAAGAGTGGGGGAGAATGCTTTCAAATATAAGTAAATTTACAGAAAATATTGGGTATCCTGAAGATTTTATCAATAAAATAAAGTGATAAAAATGGCGAAACGGTGTATAATACAACATAGAAGGTTTACTCTTCGGGACTAGAGCAAACGTGATAAGTCCCATTAGGCACAATGCCAGGGTTTAAAGAGAAAGAGTAAAATATTATTTCAGGAGAACTTAACTGTTACCTATTAAATTATGCAGAGAATTATTTTAAAGTCAAAGATTTCAGAGACGACTGTTACGGATACCAAACTTCATTATTCAGGCAGCATCACCATTGATGAGGGATTAGCCGAAAGTGCGGATATTTTTCCCGGGGAAAATGTTCAGGTGCTGAATTTGAATAATGGGGCGCGAGTAGAAACTTACTACATCAAAGGAAAACGCAATTCCGGGATTGTTTGTATCAACGGGGCGGCGGCGCGCTGGTTCGAAAAAGGGGACAAAATTATTATTCTTTCTTACGGGATTTTCGGGGACGAAGAAGCAAAAAAATTCAAACCGAAAATTATTAGAGTTGATGAAAAGAACAGGGAGATAGAGTAGGGGTAATGAAAAAGAGCATATTCTTCTCCATCCTCTCTGGTTTACTCCTCATTCTTGCCTTTCCTAAATTTGACTGCGAAATCGTAGCCTGGTTTGCTTTAATTCCCCTTTTTCTGGCGATCCGTGATTTTCGGTATTCTTTCTTTTCAGGTTATCTCTTTGGTCTCATCTTTTTCGGAGGAAGCCTTTTCTGGCTCGCCAATGTTACCCGAATAGGTTTTCTCGTCTTGATTCTTTATCTTTCCCTATATCCCGGGCTCTTTGCCTTTCTTTTCACTAAATGGAATCTTCCGGCTAAAAATTTTTTTGGCGCAGGGCTCTGGATTCTTTTAGAATACGTTGAAAGTCATTTCCTTACCGGTTTCCCCTGGTTGCTTCTGGGATACTCTCAATATAAAAATTTAAGATTTATTCAAATTTCCTCAATTTTTGGCGCCTACATTGTCTCTGGTCTTGTTGTGCTGATTAATATCGGTTTAAGCCAACTTTTCTTCAAACAGAAAAAGAGCATCGCAACAAAAATGCCGAAGGTTTCCATTGCTTTGTCCTTTTTTATCCTTTTACTCGCTTTCTTTTTTGGCATTGGTCAAATGAAAAAGATTTCCGGAATTACCGCAAAAGAGATAAAAGTATCGTTGGTTCAGGGCAATATTCCTTCGCTTCAGAAATGGGAAACTTTCTCCAAAGAAAAAAATATCAAGATTTATTCTGCCCTCACCGAAAAAGCAGCCAAAAATAATCCTGATCTGGTTATCTGGCCGGAAAGCGCGATTAGTACCTATTTGAAATTGGACCGACCAATCCAAAAGCGTCTTTTTGAATTAGCCAAAGCAAAGAAATTTTATCTTCTCGCCGGTTCGTTGGACCAACGAAGCGGCAAAAACTATAATAGCGCTTTTTTAATTTCTCCTCAGGGACGAATCAAGGATACTTATGACAAGATTCATCTGGTTCCTTACGGAGAATATGTTTTAGGGGGAGAATCTTTCCCTTTCCTGAAAAGGTTTGTGGCGAAAGCGGCTGGTTTTATTCCTGATTTTAGTCCAGGAGAAAATTACACAATCTTCTCTTTACCTGAAGGAAATTTTGCTACTTTAATCTGCTTTGAGGATATTTTTTCGGAACTTTCCCGAAGATTTACTAAAAAAGGAGCAAACTTTTTGGTTAATATTACTGATGATAGTTGGTTTGGGGATTTTGGCGCTTCTCAGCATTTTGCCGCTGCTGTTTTCCGGGCGGTAGAAAATAGGAGATATCTTCTACGGACCGCAAACACCGGGCTTTCAGCTATTATTGCTCCCTGGGGGGAAATCTTAAAAAAAGTAGAGGAAAATGGTAAAAAACTCTTTGTCTCCGGTTTCTTGGTTGGGGAAATTAAGCCGGTTTCCTCTTTAAGTTTTTATACTAAATTTGGCGATGCTCCTTTAATTCTTCTTTGTATAGGATTGATCGTTGTTTTAATTACCACGAAATTACGAAAATTAAACAAGTTATAAAACCACGAATTTATCGAATTTTACGAATTAGAGTAATTCGCGTTAATTCGTGGTTAGAAAAAGGAAATTCCTATGGTATTAAATTATGGAAAGAATAAACGAATGCGAAAAGGTTCTTGGCTACTGGTTTAAAAGGAAATCTCTTCTTAAGGAGGCGTTAAATCACTCTTCCTTTGCTTACGAGAATAACCTTATCTCTAATGAAAGAATGGAGTTTTTAGGCGATAGCATCTTAGGATTAATCGTAAGTGTCATTCTCTATAAGAAATATCCAAAAGCGGCTGAGGGTGACTTAACCGAGAAGAGAAGTTCTTTGGTTAGCAGAAAACATCTTGCCTCTGTTGCTAAAAAGCTCTGCTTAGGGAAGTTTCTTTTTTTAGGCAAAGGCGAAGAAGCTCAAGGCGGAAGGCAATTAGCCTCTAATCTTGGCAATAGTCTGGAAGCAATAATCGGAGCTATTTATCTTGACGGGGGGTTGCTTCCGACCAGAAAATTTATTAAAAAACTATTTTTCCCCTCCCCTAAATTCCCCTCCCTCCAGGGGAGGGGATGGAAGGGAGGGTGATGGTCACTTTTTTCCGCTAACAAAGCGCTGCTCGGCAATACTTAAAATATTCATTACCAGCCAATATAGGAGCAGGCCCGAAGAAAAGGAATAAAAAATAAAAGTAAAGAAAATTGGCATCATCAAAGCCATCATTTTTTGATTGGGGTCGGTAGTAGTCATTTTCTGCTGGATGAGCATACTTGCGCCCATTAAAACAGGTAGAATGTTGATACCGCCTCCGGGGAAATTGGGGATAGCAAGGACGGTATCAGGTAAAGAAAGGTCTTTAATCCAGAACATAAATTTTGCTCCCCTCAAGATAATGGCCGAGCGCAGGGCGAAGAAGAATGCAATAAAAATGGGCATTTGGGCAAGCATCGGCAAGCATCCGCCCAAAGGGTTAATTTTATACTTACGGTAAAGTTCCATCATCTCTTTATTCATTAACTGGGTGTTTCCCTTATACTTTGTTTTCAAGTCTTTAAGGTAGGGCTGTAGTTTCTGCATCTGGCTAATGGAGCGAACTGAACTTCGGGAAAGAGGAAAAAGAAAAATTTTAACCAGAATGGTAAGAATAATAATTGCCCAGCCCCAATTGCCAACGAGTTGATAGAGGAAAGTAAGAATTTTAAGAATAAATCTTCCCAAAGTGACAAAGAACCCTCCTTCAAGCGTTTTCTCCACCCCTTTTTCTTCGGCTTTGGCAATTTCGTAATCTGCAGGTCCGCCGTAGAAGAAGAGTTTTTTCTCTGCGATTCCGTTTTCAGGAATAATGATTGAAGGAAAATTAACTCCGAGAATCAGCCTTTTTTCTTCAGGATAGATGAAGGCATCGGTTTTTGATTTTGGCTGCAAAAATAAAAGGCAATATTGAGACTTTTGCGCAATCCATTCAATTTCAGCAATAGTTTGTTTCTTTTTGAATTTTCTGGTGCTGAAGCGATTAATTTTACCATCTACCGAAATTTGACCCTCTTCAATATCAGGATCCCTTCCGGAGGGTTTCTTCTGCGAAGAAGAAAATCCCGAGCCACAAAGAATTCCTATATTAGCCAATGATTTTTCCTGCGCAGAAACGTTTTCTATTTTTATCGCTAAGTCAAAACCATAGCCATCGTTATTAAAACTAAAACTTTTTGTTACGATTAACCCATCTTTAGTTTTCCCCTTTAAGGCGACCTTCCCAATTTCATTTTCCTTATTTAAAAGGAGAGATTTCTTATCCGCCGAAAAGTGTATTTCTTTTCCCCAGCCAGTAAATTCTAAGGGACAGAAGGGTAAGTCGGCGGGAATAACCGAAAAAAAATCTTCCCCCTCTCTGCGAAAATTCTTCAGCCCTAATTTTAAAACAGCGCCTTCTCCGGAAAGGATTAACTTGTAAAGATCAGTCTCTACGGGAATTTCCGCAACTAAATGTTTTTTTTCGGGAACTTTGGGGAAGGCAGGAAGGATTTCTTTCTGGAGGGCAGAAGTTTGAGCATTTTCTTTTTTTGAAATTTCTTTCCTCTCTTCTATTTGTTTTTTGGGGAATTTTTTAGCAAAATAAGCATTAGAGGCGATTAGAACTAAAAGAGACAAAAAAAATGCTAAAGCCGTCCGTTTTTCCATAATTTATCTTTTATCGGACGCAGATTAACGCAGATACACACAGACAAAACAGTCGCATAAATGCGACCGTTACTGTAGCGGTGCGATTTATCGCACAATTAACTATAATATTAAACTTTCATTTTCTACTTCATCAGAATCCTGTTTTATCCTGAGGTTATCTGCGTCCAAAATTTTATTTTTCCGGTACCGGGTCGTAACCGCCGGGATAGAAAGGATGGCATCTGCTTATTCTTTTTAAGGAAAGAATAAATCCCCTTCTTATTCCAAACCTATTTAGCACTTCCGCCGCATAGGAAGAACAGGATGGGTAAAATCGGCAGCGAGAAGGAAAAAAAGAGGAAATAGAAATTTTATAAAACCTGATGAGAAAAAGGAATGCCCTTTTCATGGGATAAGTTTTTTTCTTCCTTTCCTCCGACGGGCATTAATAACTCTTGCGCCCCCTTTGCTTCGCATTCTCTTCAGGAAGCCATGAGTTCTTTTTCTTTTGCGATTATGCGGTTGATAAGTAATGCTCACAATAAATAAAGTATAATTGATTTGGAAAGAAAAATCAATAGATGGTATAATAAAAGAAAAATGAAAAAGAAATTTCTTGCAACCATCTTCATTTTTATTTTATTAGTTGCAGGGACCAGCCTTTTCCTCTATTTAAAAGCTTGCCGCAAGCATCCTCCTCCAGAGAAAACGTCTTCTGCAACTATCGGCAAAGGAGGGACTCTCCTGACTTCCTTAGCCAGGGAAGGTTTTTCGCAAGAGGAGATTTTTCTCCTGCAAGAGGCTTTAAGGCCAATCTTTGATTTTCGCAAGTGCTATCCTGATGACAAATATGAGATTACCCGAACTTCCGGTAAACTCAAAAATATTCGTTACTGGACGTCTCCCCTGGATTTTTATCTTGTAGAAAGAGGAGACTCAGGCGAATTGGTGGCTTCCCGGGAGAGAGTAAAAACCGAGGAAGTAATCACCGGAATAAAGGGAGAGATAGAAAGTTCTCTCTACGAAAGTATGCTTAAGGAAAATCTTACTCCTGACCTGATTATGAGATTCGCCGATATCTTTGCCTGGCAGATAGATTTTTTAACCGAGCCCAGGACCGGCGACGTTTTTAAACTCATCTGGAAAGACTACCAGAAAGATGGGAAATCTCTTTTGGAGGGCAGGATATTAGCTGCTCAATATGAGAATAATGGAAAGATTCATACCGCGGTCTTCTTTGAAGATTCAGCTGGCTCGGGAGATCATTATACCCTGGAAGGGGAATCCTTAAGAAAAATGTTTTTACGTTCCCCTTTAAATTATCGTAGAATCAGTTCCTATTTTTCCTATCAGCGATTTCATCCTATTTTGAAATATTACCGGCCTCATTTAGGGATTGACTACGCCGCTCCATCCGGCACTCCAGTCTCTACTATTGGAGATGGAATGGTTGTCTATGCGGGCTGGAAAGATGGCTTTGGAAGGTTTGTGAAAATCAGACATTCCGGAAGTTATTATACAACCTACGGACATCTCTCCCGCTATGGGAGAGGAATTAAAGAGGGAAAAAAGGTAAAGCAGGGCCAGGTAATTGGCTATGTTGGCACGAGCGGTCTTTCCACCGGACCCCACCTTGATTTTAGAATTATTAGGAACGGAAGGTTCGTCAATTTTTTGAAAATAAAACTCCCTTCGGCTAAATCCCTTGACCCTAAATATATGGCCTCATTTAACGAAATAAAAGACCAATATCTCTCCCGGTTAAATCAATTAGACTTTCAGGGAAATTTAGCGGTTACAGACAGTCTAGGGGTTGTTAAACAATAAGTCTCCTATCCCTTTTGTGTCCAGTCACCATCGGGTAATTGAATCCATTCGCCTTTTTTAGCTCTTTTGCGGCGAGTAGCAGCGAATTGCTCTTGAATAACCTTCAACTGTCCCGGAGACATATTATTCTGCTGCACCAAAGTCTGATAAATAGTCATCCTATCTTTATTTTCTTCTTTGACTAATCTTTGAACCTGAATTTCTGCATTACCTCTAATTTCAAGCAATCCTTCATTATTTTCTCCGATTACTCCCTGGCGTTTGTATTCTTTAATCTGAGGAAATCTTGCCTTTCGGGAGGCGAGAGCCTTCTCAATCTCAGGCGTATGGACCTTTAGTTCCGGAGTAATGGTCTCGGCATAAAGCAAACCTGAAGCGAAAGGATTGAAGTTGAAACTTTTCCCTCCCTCCTCCAACTGGTTTTCGATATCAATAGCGGCATCCTTTATTTTTTCCTGAGGAAAGGTCACGTAGACATTCACGGTAGCGCAGTTTATCAGCAGGAAAATAATAGCTATTCCCGGTATAATGCTTAAAAATTTTTTCATTTTATCTTTTCACCCCCTTAATTTTTATTTGAGCCTATAGATGCGACTTGAGGGCTAATTTCTAAAACCCTCTTTAACCTCATTTTAAGATCATTGAGAGAAATGGTATTTTGTTTGGGGTCAATAAGAATATTGATTGATTGGCCAAAAAACGGACCTAGAAGAAGATACTGCTTTCCCCCTTTCTTAATATCGCCCCGGAGAGTAAAATACCCATCTTTTATCTGGAAAGAACCGGCCAATTTTCGGTAAGGATAATCCGTTAATCTTTTCTTGATGAAGGAAGAGCCGGTAAGGAAAGATATCTTCTCAATAGCCCGGAAACTGATGGTTTGTTTTACCTCTGGTTTTTTTACGGTGAAAAAGGAAGCAGAAATTTCCGGAAATATTTCTTTAGTCCCCTTCATTTTAAATCGGCATTCCAAAATCCCGGAAATGAGTCCTGCTTCTTTATAACTTTGGCAAAAATTTTCAAGATTGAAATCCGAGATTTCCGTAGAGAAAAGGTAACGATTTTTTCCGGAGAGCAACTCCTTTATTTCTAAATTTCCCTTTCCTTTTCCCTGGCAAAGATGGTAAGTGAAATCTTTAATCTTTAAGGAATCTTCATCACGCTCGTAAGAAACTCTACCTTTTATATTATAAAACTCCAATTGATGATAGTCAATTTTTTCCAGGGTAATCGGACTTTCCATGATACTGTTTTTGACTATTTCAAAAGAACCGTTAAAATTTTCAAAAAAAGGATAATCAGGAATTGCAAGATTAATTTTCTTCAAATCTATTTTTCCGTTAAATGAAGTTTTGTTTTTCAAATAACCGACAATTTTAATTTTTCCCCGATTTGCTTTTGAGGAAGTAATTCGTAAATCTCCGTAGAGATTTAGCCTTTCTCTTGTTTTTCCGGAGAGACGAACTTTACCCTGTAGAAAAGCAAAAGGAGTTTTTCGGGAGGAAGGAATGGGTAATGTTTCAAAAACTAATTGAAGGTCTGCCGGTCCTTCCTTTTTAAGAGGATTTATCTTTCCTGCAAAAGAAAAATGGGTATCGCCTGAACTGCCTTTTATTTTCCAGTTCCAGGGAAGAACTGAAGAAATCTCATTGATTTCGGCAGTTAAATCTGAAATCTCTATTCTCTCTTTTTCTCTCAGAAAAATGATTTCCCCTTTTACTATTTTTATACTCTGGGGTAAATCGCCCTCGTTTATTTCTTTGCTAAACTCCGAACGTTTACGGACCGATTCCTTTCCCGTTGCCGGAATTATCTGCAAAATTGGATTTTCCAATAAAATTGTTTTAATTTTTCTCTTCCGGATTAAATCCAAAAGGCCCGGCTGAAGGAGAAGATTTTTTACTTTTAGAGAAAAACGAGGTTCTTGAATTTTTATCCCTTCTAATTGGATAAAAGAGTTTTTTATCTTTATCTTTTCAAGAGTAAGAGGTATTCCTAAAACCTTCGCCAAACGAGGGGCAACCAATTTGGCAATTCGTGCCGGGGTGAAAATGCATTTGGCAAAAATAAAGAGAATGAAAAAAGAAAGGATAAAAATTAAGATAATGAGCCGGCTTTTCTTTGCTCGCATCTCAGGGGAATTTTTCTAATAAATGCTCTCGCAAAATATTAAAACTTCACTTCCGGAGTAATGGCAGCGTTCTTCTCGGCCTCAAAGTAGGGGAGGGCGGAAAGATTTCTTTTTCTGGCAAAGAAACTGCCAAAAACTGTTCTAATATAGGCGTTGAAATCCCGAGCCGCTTGATTATACCTCATTCTTTCTACGGAAATTCTGTTTTCAGTTCCTTCCAATTGAGCCTGCAAAGTCAAAAAGTTTTCGTTTGCTTTTAAATTTGGATAATTCTCCGCTACCAAAAGCAATCGGGAGATAGTTCCTTCCAGTCCCCCTGCGGCCGCGATCTTCTCTTTTTTTGTACTGGCCTGTCCCCACTGACTGCGCAATTTTGTTATTTCGGTAAAAAGACCTTTCTCGTGAGAAGCATAACCCTTTACTGTACTTACCAGATTAGGGATAAGGTCAATCCTTCGTTGGAGAACCGTTTCCACCTGTGACCAGGCGCCCTTGACGGTTTCTTCCATGCGCACCACTCGGTTAACCCCAGAAATATACCAGCCTGCTCCGATGATAACAAGTAAAACAACTCCTAACCCTATCAACAATCCTATACCAATTCTTCCTTTTTTCATTTTCACTCCTTATGTTTTAAATTTTTCACCAAGAGTTCGGAATGTTTTCCGAAGCGTGCCTTCGTGACGACAAGCGGGCATAGTATCCGAAGGATGAGCGAGGAGGAACGAGAGCGAAAATTTCCTCGCTGGGGAAATTGAGCGTGCCGCAAGGGAAACTTCCGAACTCTCTCACCATCCTCCTCCCGCTCCCCCTCCGCCGCAAGAACCCCCGCCAAACCCGCCGAATCCTCCTCCAAAACCTCCGGAGCTACCCCCACTCCAATAACCTCCCCGGGAACCTATTCCAAAAAAGAGCAATCCTAAAGGACCAAAGAAAATCAGGATGAAGAGAAAAAAGAAAAGACTAAAAAAGGCGCTTGCAATTCGTCTACCCAGAGAAGGTTTTGTTTTGGAAGGATAAGAGACAGAAGCAAGAGATAAAGAAGAGAGTTCAACTCCATTTTCGGCAGCAATTTTTTTAGCCAGTAGAGTAGTTGCGGTTAAAAGGCCTTCTCCGTATTTCCCTTTCCGAAATGCCGGCACCAGTTGTTTTAAATAAACCTGATGGGCAAGAGCATCGGGAATAATTCCTTCAAGTCCATAGCCAACTTCTATCCAGACCTTTTGATCTTTTTTTGCTACAACAATTAAGAGACCGTTATCTTTTCCTTTTTGCCCAATCCCCCAGCGGCTGAAAAGGTTAACGCTATAAGTGTCAATGCTTTCTGGTTGCGTTGTTTCAACCGTTGCGATAGCAATTTGAGCCGATGTCTTTGTTTCTAATTCCCGGCAGAGAGCAGAGATAGTCTCTTTTTCAGAGGGACTGATAATATCAGCGTAGTCATTGACATAGCCGAGTGAATCCGGGTAGATAGCTTCCTGCCCGGAAAGGAAATGAGCAGAGAACGGGGAAAGAAACAAAAATAAAAAAAATAATTTTATCTTCATAATTTACTACCTGCTTAATGTGAAAGATTGATTACGTATATTATTACTGAAAGATAGTGTAGAGTATAGTGTCATAATTTAATTGCATAGGAATTTCCTTTTTCTAACCACGAATTAACGCGAATTACTCTAATTCGTAAAATTCGATAAATTCGTGGTTTTATAACTTGTCCACGCTCTCGGTCAATTTAAAAAGTTCGTCAATGTACCTGCCGAACACAATCTCGGCATCTTCCTGACCAATCAGGTTATTGTCTTTTTTATCCTGCCAGATTGCCAGGAATGTTTTGGAATCAATAGCAAATTCTTCACCCAGATCATTTAAAACCTGCTCCTTCTTATGCGGAACAACTTTTCCTTTAAAATAAAGCATATTTCTGAAAACAGGGATAAGTGAAGTGAGGGAATTCTTGAGCAGACGGTCAAGCCCTTTTTTCTGCAAACCCACTTCCAGATAGGTCTGCCGCAGACGGATTAATTTACTGCGTAGTTGTTCCTCGCATTCCAACCTGAGATTTTCCTGATTAATTTTGAGGTTTACAAATGGGTCTTCTCCATAAAGCAAGAGATGGTTTCTCGTTATTTCGAGAAACTCTATCGGAAAAACATCCGAGGACGATTCCATATACTCTTTGGTAAAGAAGAGGGGAGCGACAATTTTCCTTCTTCTTCCTTGAGCTACTAACTTCAAACTTTTTTTGAGAACCGGCAGGTCTATCCTTTGAAATTCCAGCAGAAGATTGATATCAGAACTTCCCGGGATAAAATCTTTACCGGTGGCACTGCCATAAAGAATAATAGTTAAAAGGTTATCCCCGTGAATCTCAAGCAATTTTTCTAAGTAGGAAGAAAGACTTTTTTTCACTGCCAGGGGTAATTTTTCCGTATTTATTAATTTTTTATCCATAATTTACCTTACAAGAAAGTCCGCCCAATCTTCACTGGCGAGCTAAAACTTTTATACCCCCGAGAAAAAAGAGGAGATATCATTCTTTTTTAACATCTCCTCTTTCTATTTTTATTTACTTGTTGCTTTCTCTCTTTCAAAAACCGGTCCTAAGTTCATCGAGCCGCACTTTGGGCACTTGGGCATCTCCATTTCAGGAGGCATCATCTCTTCAGGAGCCCCCGGGGCAATAGGAACAGGTTTCATGGTGAAAACCTCTCCACAATCCAAACACTTTATCGCCTGGTAAGCGCTTTTGTTCTCGCACTTCGGGCACTTAATCGGGAAGGTTATGCCTGCGGCTATTTTCTGTTGAAAAACGTTCCCGCAGCTCTCGCACTTCAAGTCCGCGGTGTAGTAATACTTCTTAGGTATTGCTTGCTTAACAATAAAGAAAAGAGCCACCAGGATCACCAGAATCAAAGTTACTACCGGTCCCTTTTTTTGTCCTGCTACTTGTGTACCCATCTATAATCACCTCCTCGTAGGTTATAATGTTTAAAAGTAGTTTATTATTCACAGTATTAGGGGGTTCTCCAAGGGGGGAGTTAACAACTGTGAATAATGTTGA
>PFWI01000017.1 GCA_002791075.1 bacterium (Candidatus Ratteibacteria) CG_4_9_14_3_um_filter_41_21
AGCTGGAGGGATTAAGTATCTCAAGAATAACTTCCTGCCCGGGAGAAACTTTATTGACATCGACGAAGCAAATGAGAAACTATTGCTTTGGTGCATGGAGAAAGGCAAAAGAATACACGGGACAACAAAGAGAGTTCCCCTTGAGGTATTTGATGAGGTAGAAAAAGAAGCTTTACTTCCTCTACCGGAAGAACCCTTTGAGATTTGCACCTGGAAGGAATGTAAACTTCATCCTGATTGCCATATAGTCTTTGATGGCAGTTACTACTCAGCACCCCACAGGCTTATCGGAGAAAAGTTGTGGGTAAGAGCAACGGCAAAAGAGGTAAGGCTCTTTTTTGAGCACAAACAGGTGGCAATGCATCTGAGGGCAGAAAGGAAGGGAGAAAGGGTTACACTTCAGGATCACTTACCACCAGAGAAAGTAGCCTACATCATGCAGGCGCCATCCTGGTGCAGGGAGAGGGCAAAGCAGATTGGGGAAAATACAGGTTCATTCATCGAAACTTTACTCTCGGATAAACCATTGAACCGGTTAAGGACAGCACAAGGAGTATTAAGGCTTGCTCATAAGTATGGACCAAGAAGACTTGAGAATGCCTGCGAGAAAGCTCTTTTCTACAATGAACTTCGCTATGGCGCGGTGAAAACAATCCTGGAGAAAGGACTTGATAAAGAGAACCTACCGGAGAGGGCAGTATCAATCCCATCTTCTCCGGGAAGGTTTGTAAGGTCATGGATAGGAGGGGCAGGGTGATGCATCAATTAATTCCATTACTTAAAGGTTTAAGGTTAAGCGGGATAATGGAGACCCTTGAGTTAAGGAATAAAGAGGCTATTGAGCGAAAGGTCTCCTACATAGAGTTTCTTACACTTCTCATCCAGGATGAGATAGAGAGAAGAAATCAGGCAAGACTTGCAGCAAGATTAAGAAGAGCATCCTTCGATCCAACAAAGACCCTTGAGATCTTTGATTTCTCCTTTAATCCAACGATCAATAAGAAAGAGATCTATGATCTGGCAACATGCCATTTCATAGAGAAGAAGGAAAATATCTGGTTTTTGGGACAATCGGGCGTTGGAAAAACGCACCTGGCTCATGCTCTCTCAAATGAGGCGTGCAGGAGAGAAATTGATACTACATTTACCACAGTTGCCAAGATGCTGGGAGATATCAATGGCGGAAGGGCTGATGGGACAATTTCCAGAAGAATAAGGAAATATACCCAGCCTCCATTACTTGTCCTTGATGAGTTTGCACTAAAGCCATTCAATGGATCTGGACCTGAAGACTTCTATGATGTGATAAATGAAAGGTGTGAGAAGAGTTCAACAATAATTACCAGTAATCGCTCAGAAGAGGAATGGCCTCAAGTCTTCAGTGATGCTCTACTTGCAAGCTCAACACTAGATAGATTATCATTCAGAGTCCATAGAATAGAGATAACAGGACCCAGTTATAGAACTAAGGATAGCCAAAGGAGAAAGAGGAGGTAATGTTTGTTGTGGATACTGACGTAATTGACGCTCATATGGAAAACCTGATGGAGAGTGGACACTCCCCACAGGTTTTCCACAATCGCTTGAATAAGTCTACCGACTTATTCACAATTACTTGGATAACTCTTTCAGAGTTACCCACAAGTATCCACAACACTATGAATAATATTTTTATATCCTTTAGAAAACTGACATCAAAAGAAAGGATTTTTAAGGGGTCTATCAAAACTATTTCAGGAGTGCTATCAAAGATAAAAGTGGTGCCCTATCAGGTGCAAATGGGTGGTGCAGTTAGGGTGCTAATTGACACCTTGCCCGGAATCTTCTTTTACCATTTATCCATACCTGCCTGAAATATATCTTTTCTTTTTTGATTTCAGGAATGTTAATCATCCAGATATTCTCATTATATTTTCTCCATTTCTCTTCTGTTTTCTTTCCACCACTAATAACAACTTTTTCTCCTGGATATGCCATATAAGTTATTGGACATCCTTCTGTTCCTGAATCCTCTGGCGTAAAGACAATTGTCTGATCTAAGAAATAGGTCCCTTTTCTGAGCATCACCGTGATTGGTTTCTTTAACCCATTTTTCTTTTTTAACTCTCTTATCGTATCTCTTACTTTAGTGATTGTTTTAAATGGTCCATCAGTCCTGTTTTTATTTGTGGTTGATAGCTTTCCAGTAAATAAATCATCTCCGTTGGTTGACAAATAAAAAATTTCTTTCTCTCTATTCATCTCAATATTCATTGAATACCTCATGATAAGGCCTCAATGAACCATCCAGTTCTATAAAAGCCATATATCCCGCTCCCGAGATTGGGCCATATTCAGGTCTGTGTCCGTCGGCTACTAATGTATGGTATAAAAGATGTACGATAAAGCCAATGTCTCTCCTTTTTAACTCACCCAGCTCAAAGGCGAGTGTCTCCGAACGTTTTTTATCATCTAATGCTCCCCAGCCAGTCTCAGTTACCAATAACGGTTTATCCTTTTTATTCGCAAAACTTACCGAGTCATCCAGAAGTCTTTCAAACTCCTTTTTATCTTTAACCCACGCATTCCAGGCATGATAAGGATGGATAGTAATCACACCAGAGGTTGGTTCTAACATTTTAACAGATTCCATGCTGGGAACTGAGCCAACGCAAATTCTATTTTTAGGACTATACTTTTTAGATAGTTGATAAATTCTTTGGAGCCACTTAAAGACTGCATCTTTCGCTTCAGAAGACCAGGTACTGTTAAAAGGTTCGTTACATAAGTCCCACATAAGGATACGACCATCATTTACATGCTCACCCACAATTTTCTCTAGATATGGTAAGAAAACTAGTGAAAATCTATTCTCCTTACCCCAATAAGCAATCTGCTCCGGCGATATTCCTCCAAAATCAGGGTAACTATGCCAGCCATTAAAAAGGGTAGGAATAAAAGACAACCCAAGTTTCCCGCCAACTTTTAGAACAGATTCAAAATTGTTACTGAATCCTTCAGGATTCTTCAAAAAGGCGTCATGTGAAAGCCACAACCTAATGGTATTAATTTTTGGAAAATATTTCTTCCCCAAACCAAGTTCCTTTTCAATTTTGGAGATATTAAACTTTTCTCCCCAGATTTCCAGACCATGGCTACCGTAACTGGGTTGATAATTAAATCCACGAATATGAGAAAATCTGTTATTAGTTAATTTTTCCATAATCTCTCTTTTTTCAAAGTATAGGAAAGTATAAAGCTTTTAGCTCAATAAATTGAGCAACTACAGTATATTAACGGATGTAGTTGCCTCATTTATGAGGCTTTGTTCTATTAGCTTATAAGGAATTTTTTAAAGTTTGCATCTGTCTGATTACCTGAGCGGATGTTGTCCCATCTTGATAAATTCCAATATTGAAGGTCATCGGTGCTTTGCACTTATTGCATTTCCGTACAAAAGCAGTGACTCGCTCATCAGAGTAGAGTAGTGGGGGAAGATCGGTGTTGGGTGTAGAATGGACCCATTTTCTGTCATCTAAACATGTCCATCCGTGCCACTGCAAACCATTCTCAGCAAAACGTCCTTTTGGAGGATGTTCTAAATCTACCATCTCTCCAGCCCAGTAATCTTGATGTTCAGTAAAAAGATATGTCTGGTTGACTCCGGCATTATAGGTTACCAGCCGCTTTGGGTATCCAATCTTGGCGGCAGCAGTATAACGTTCCCATGGGAACTGGAAACCACCCATTGCTTTGGCAGTGTTATGTGGTTCTTTTGGGTCAAGAGAATACGCACTGTCAAACCACCATGCTGAGATTAATTTTTCATAGTGCTTGCCCATCCAGGCGATAATATTACAAAGGTTATCTACAAGCCTATTTTTATCTTCATCATGATACCCCACTACCTGCTCCCATAAAAGGTCATCAGCATTATTACAGGAATGATTGTAGTAAAAGATTGTACGTACACCTCTCGTCGATAAACTTTTGGCAATTTCCATCAGGAGGTCCCTTTCGCAGGTACGCCCCGGCAGAATTTTATCAAGAATTGGGTTTGGTCCAGGAAGCCATTGAATAGCGTGTGTGGTAGTAAAAATCAGATAATTTGCCCCCATTGATTCAATCATCTCGGTGAAGGCATTAACATCAAACGTCTCAACCGCGTGATTGAATGGCAATACTGGCCCACGCTTGGGGACTGTCTGAACAGTCCAGTGTACGCCGATTCCGTATTTACACTTGGACAACCAATCCGTATTTGCTTGTTGGTATGGCATTTTTCGGTGGCGCATCTCCTCTGTTTTCTAATCTCGTCGCACATTCTTCATATTTTTTCATAAATTTTTTTAACGGTATAAGCAGAGTTTACTCTGCCACTACATTAATACGGGGGTAGTGGTCGTCCCTGCGCAGGCAGGGATTGCTTAACTTTGTTTACAGTCCTCTCTGTTTATGCTAATATGATTGTATCACACAGAATAACTTTGTCAATTTAGGATAAGATAAGGAAAGAAAGCATATACTTTGAAAAAAGAAAGAAGCAAATAATATAGAGTTTTTTATATACTCATATCAAAAACTCTTGACAAATTTATACAATAGGGTATAATCACCTAGATGAAAAGAATTCAATCTACATATTTGTTTGATCCTGAAGTCAATGCGGGAAAGATGATATTTTTATCTGGTCCCAGGCAGGTTGGGAAGACAACCTTGGTTAAAAACAGACTAAGGGAAATTAGAAACGAGGAACTTTATTTTAACTGGGATGATCCATATGTAAGGAGACAATACACCAAAAACCCTCATTTTCTGAAAGCTCATTTGAGCAGGACCAAGAATAAGTTCCCCTTGATATCTTTTGATGAAATACATAAGCATAAAAACTGGAAGAATATATTAAAGGGGCTCTATGATCTACACGGAAAAGAGGCGCAGTTTATTATTACCGGAAGCGCCAGGCTTGACTATTTCAGGCAATCGGGCGACAGCTTGGTGGGCCGATATTTTTCCTACCGGCTTCTTCCCCTCGGCTTGACCGAGGCTTCAACGAATTTTGATTTCGTATTGAATGATGACATCATTTTAGTCCAGCCGGACAAACATAATTTTCTTCGTACTGTTTATAAAATGACGGAGAAGGTATTTAAGGAACCTTTTGAAAAATTAATGACCTACGGAGGTTTTCCCGAGCCGTTTCTCAAAGCTAAAAAAAACTTTTCCAATAAATGGAAAAGGGATTATAAATCACTCCTGATAAACGAAGATTTGAGAGATTTAACGCGTATTCATGATATAAAAGGCATTGAACAACTTTTACTGTTACTGCCGGAAAAAATAGCTTCACCTCTTAGCATTAACTCTCTCAAAGACGATTTGCAGGTGAATCATAAAACAGTCGCAAACTGGTTGGAGGCATTAAAGAAAATTTATCTGGTTTTCTCAATTATGCCCTGGTCAAAAAGCATTTCAAAGGCCATAAAAAGAGAAAATAAATTCTATTTTTACGATTGGACTATGGTAGATGATAGAGGGGTCAGATTTGAGAATTTGGTAGCAGTATCCCTGTTGCGTCTGGTAAACCGGTGGAATGAGCTGGGGCTGGGGAATTTTGAGCTCGGCTACATCAGGAATCAGCAAGGGCAGGAAGTGGATTTTGTGCTCATAAAAGACCGAAAGCCCTTGGCTTTGTTTGAAGCAAAAAAAAGCGAGACGAATATTTCAAAATCAGGGGCATATTTCAGCAAAATGTTAAACATCCCTTATTATCAGTTGGTATCCGAGCAGGATATTGTTGAAGCATATCCTGAAAACAGGTATATTCTTTCTTCCTGGCGGTTTCTCGGCTTATTGGGATAAACCTTAAAAACAGTCTGGGCCTTTTTTCTTATAAATTTAATGCATAGGAATTTCCTTTGTAAGTACTTGTAGGGGCGACATTTATGACGCCCGTTTTTCGGGTCGGATGAATCCGACCCCTACAGGTTCGCACCGAAGGTGCGCTAAGTTCTTCATCTCTCTGAAAGTTTCATATATGCTTCATTATAATATAAAGCATTATCAACTGGAGTATTGGGAGGGATATGATTGCCCACCGCCATAATAAATCCGGGATATCTTTTCCCGATATCCATACAGCGTTTCACCTCTTTATAGATATCCTCCTTGGTTCCTAAAAGAAGAATTCGGGTATCGGCATTGCCCACAAACCCATGCGTTTTACCGTATTTATCGGCAAAACCCCTCATATCATTTCCCGGTTCCATCACCAGCATATTCGCCCCAGCCTCCACAATGTCGTCAAAGAACATATCATATTTACCATCAGAGGTAAAGATCAACTTCTTTTCTGACGAGAGAATGGGCTCCCATAATTTCTTATAATAAGGGAAGATTGATTTCCGGTACCATTCTGGATGAGCAACCGGACCAGAAGTCCAGCAGATATCATCGTGACTCATAAATACTTTACAATCTGTTCTTGCCCAGGCATCAAAGTATTGTTTAATCCAGCGATAGTAGCTCTCAATAACCTTATCAAACCTCTTTGAATCCGTACCCATCGCCAGAAGCAACATCTCCCAACCAAAGATCTCGATTAATCCAGAAAAAAATGTCGTGTAGACCCCACCCATCGTCAGAGTGATGCCAGCCCAATAATCTTTCTGCTCATGGTATCGTTTGTTAAGTTCCTCAACCAATTCTTCTTGATCTCTTTCTCCATATTCCTTACAGGCATCAAAATTGTATACTTCTTCTAATGTTTTAAATGGACATTCCATTTTTGTATCAAAATCTGTTCCTCCGGTGGCATACTCGGCATGCCCCATTTTTGTGGTTCTTCCACCGCTCTCTTCCATATCACCTCTCCCGACAAGGGTCATCCACATAAAAGCATAATCCCATTTTTTCACAAATTCTTTTGTTGCTTTCTTTCTATTTCCTTCTATAGAAGTATCTATCCCGGTAACTGTCTGAATCAATGGCCAGTGGTAACTTTCTGCTGAATATTCCGTCCTGGGGACTCTTTCGCTAAATTTCAGATTTATTGCCTTCCAGCCACTCTGGTAACTCATCTATACCCTTCATACTCTTCAATAGTTTTAAGCATCGCAAGATAATTTTCTTGAGGAATATAGTCTAAAGGACTGGTATTGCAGGCCGCAACAAACTTTCCTTTCCTGCTTCCTATCCTTAACATTCCTTCCGCTTCTTCTTCAAAATTGTTCGGAAGGTTACTTCGTCAATGCCTGCCTGCTGGAGCATCTTATAGAACAGCCATTTGGGAATTGTTCTTTTATGACGATGGCTTATTCTTACTCGAAGAATATCTCGGTTTTCTAATATTTTACGCCAGGTTTCATGTTTGCGGGAACGGACTTTTTGGAAGTTTAAGTGAGTGAGAACCTTGCGAAACTGGTCAAAGCTGTAAACGGCCATATCTCACTTCAATAAAATTCATTAATTCCCAGTCGTCTTTACAGGAAGCAATATCTTTTATGTAGGGAAGATGATGGGCTCTGTTTGGGCTTTTGCTATAAAGAGAAATGTTTTCTAAGTATTCCCGAGCATAATCTCTTATTGCCTCAATTATGTCTTGAACTGTCTCTGGCAAGGCATCCAATTCAGTTACCAAGTCTAACTCTGGACAGAAAGCGCAATATCTTTTGCCATCCTTAGCGACGAGAACAGTCAATTTCTTTTCTGAGACAGTTATTAGGGGAACCCTTTCCTTTTCTAATAGAGTATTTGGCTTCATTTTAATTCTATTTTACCTCAGAGAAATTGTAATGTCAATTTTGTGTAGGTCAGTAATTCATCGCAGTTTCAACACAATAACTGTATCAATAGCATCAGGGGCCTTTTGGGGTAGGCCCTGGATGAAAAGTCGCTCTCCCTTCTGAGTAACGGAAACTTTTTTATTACTCGCCAAAAGATAACCTGATCTTATTTTGTTCTTTACTCCGGCAAGGCAAATCTCTTCTCCTGGCCAGCGGAAGACATGAAGATAGACCTTATTATTCTTAGCGGTGGTTAAACCAACCATTCCTCCTTCGAAGTGAGCTCTTCCTGCATGATGAATTGATTCTTTATTTTCTTTCATCCAGACCCCAATTTCCTTAAGCCGCTTTATTGAAGGAAGAGGTATAGTGCCATCCGGTTTAGGACCAACATTAAGGAGATAATTACCTTCTCCGGAAACACAACGGATTAAATTCATAATCAGTTGCCGGGTTGATTTCCAGTTTTTATCCCCGGCAGAATAGCCCCAGTTATCATTCATCGTCATACAGGATTCCCAGAGATGGGTGGGAAATTTTGTTTCGGGAGCCGCTGTAGGAATATGCTGCTCCGGTGTCCCAAAATCCTCCGGTAATTGAGAGCGGTTATTAATTAAGATGTGAGGCTGTAATTTACGCACCATATCATTAAGTTTCTTTGATTGCCAGGCCTCAGCATCATACGGCCAGGCCCCATCATACCAGAGAATATCAATCTTGCCATAATTGCTCATTAATTCTTTAACCTGTGAATGTGCCTGTTCCACCATTTCTTTAAAACTTTCTGGCTCTTTCTCTCGGTTATGATAACCCGAAAATCTCCAGTCAAGAAGAGAATAGTAAAACCCAATCTTCATCCTATATTTTCTGCAGGCTTTGACATATTCCGCAACAAAGTCTCTTTTGGCCGCGGTTTTAACTGAGGTAAAATCAGAGACCTTGCTGTCAAAGAGACAGAATCCATCGTGATGTCTGGTCGTTAGGACAATGTATTTCATTCCTGCATCGCTGGCTAACTTTACCCAGGTTTTCGCATTAAATCTTTTTGGCTTAAATTGTTTTGCCAATTGAGCATACTCTCCCTTGGGAATCTTCTCAATATACATTACCCATTCCCCTCTGCCTAAGATGGAATATAATCCCCAGTGAATAAACATCCCGAACCTTGCCTCCTCAAACCATCTTATCCTTTCCATCTGATATAATCCCTCCTTTATAATCCAATACTTTTATTAGGTTCCTTAAAAAACTGTTCTATAGTTATATATTCAATATCTTTCCGCTTCTCTCTCAAATTTTCTACAGGTGAGATAACGATCAGTTTTGTTTTTTTATATCGGCGAGCAAAGGCAATAAGAGGGGCCTCTGCTTGCTTTGTAATCCCTGACTTTACTTCTAGAGCAATCAATCTATCCCCTATCTGGACCACATAGTCAATCTCTTCCTGGCGTTGGCGCCAATAAAATAGATTCGCCCCTTTTTCTTGAAGAATCGCATAAAGCCTTGCACCTACCGCATTCTCAAGCATTCTTCCCCATAAAGGTTTGTTTCTTTTAACCTCTCCAAATTTTTTACTGGCCATGGCAGAAATAAGTGCATTATCCCTAATTAACAGTTTAGGAATAGAACCCCTCTGCCTGATTTTGCTTCCACTCCACCTTTCCAATGCAACCATAAGGTATGCATTGGAAAGTAATTTAATATATGAAGCTATTGTTGTTGTATTTCCTGCATCTTGAAGTTGCCCAAGCATTTTTTGATAACTTATTACTTGAGCTGGATGTGTCACTGCCAAACCAAAAACTTGGCGTAGAAGAGCTGGCTTGGTAACTGGCATCATTAAAATAACATCTTTTGACAATACCGTCTCAATCAATGAATCACGAATATATCGCGCCCAACGAGCCTGGTTTTTACGTAAAGGTAAGGCCCCTGGATACCCGCCGAAATATAAATATTCTTTCAGACTAAGTGAGAAATATTCCTTACATTCAGAAAATGACCAATGGTTATGACGGTGTATCTCAAAACGTCCCGCTAAACTTTCTGTAAGACCACGTTGCATTAACAGAGCAGAAGAACCCAATAATACAAGACGTAGACGTCTCTTTAATATTTTATCCTCATCAAATAACTTTTTAACTGTTTCACTCCAATGAGGAATTTTCTGGACTTCATCCAAAACCAAGAGAACCTCTGGTCCCTTAAGAGTGGTTAGTGCTCTTGCTCTTTGCCAGTGGTTAGAAATCCATTCAATAGAAGGAATATCCGGCTGATCCGCCGTCTTGTATATTTTTGGCCCTTTCCATTTTTTCAGAACCTGGAAGGCAAATGTTGTTTTACCTACCTGACGGGGCCCGGTAATTACCTGAATAAAATTCGGTTTACCTTTGAGCGCCTTCCAGAGCGCTTCAAATAATGATTTTCGCAAATAATCTTTCATTGCGCTTTATCATAGCACTTTTCTATAAGCCTGTCAACAATTTACTCAACACATTGAGTAAATTGTTCTAATTCTTACCTTTCTTTTATCTTTTCTTCTTTTGTTGTCAGATAGCATGTTTCTGAGATTACTTTAACAGGACAACCAGCGGCCTGAACAACCCTTCTTATTTCATCTTTCACGTATCTATAGTTGCCAGATTTGAGTTCCAGAATAATGTCTTCCTGAGTTCCATCAGGCTTGAGGAAGGTATGGTCTATCATCGCGGCTAATTTTTCAGGACAAGTCAGCCTCATCCTATTCTTCTCCAAGTTTACCATACCTCTTTCCTGGTATATTATTCACTATGAACAACGGTAGTTCAGTAAGAGAATTAAAGAGAAGTTTATTATTAGTAATTTCTC
>PFWI01000009.1 GCA_002791075.1 bacterium (Candidatus Ratteibacteria) CG_4_9_14_3_um_filter_41_21
CGCGGCGATGACCAATACGGAAAATAGCTACCTCTTTTCTCTGCTCATTCACTGAATAGATAATTCGCCAGTTACCCTGGCGAATACGATAGTGGTTTTGACCAGAAAGTTTCTCCGAACCAACAGGTCGGGGATTAATAGATAAACGGGCGAGTCGTTTTACAACTCTCTTCAGATCCATCCCGGGCAGGAAACGTAATTCCTTTTCTGCAGAATTCTTAATCAATACCTTATAGTTGACCATCCTGTTTCAATTCTGCAAGAACCTTCTCTAAAGGACGAGCAGATTCTTTCGCTCGCTTTTGAAAAGCCTCTAAGTCAATTACATCCTCCCTTAAAGCCTCCAGGACTGCTCTGTTTACTAACTGGGAGATGGAAGAATCGGTGGTGGCTGCTTTTACCTTTAAAGCACGGTGGACTTTTGGATTCAGATATACCGTTGTCCGATTTAAATTAACCATCCTGCCTCCTTTCTAAATAACATCATAGCATCATAACATCAAAATGTCAAATAGCATTTCAATCCCCTGATCATTGGGTCATCCTTTCTAACTGACTACCTTTGATATGGCGTTCACTGAGTATTTACTATTTCTCCAAAATACTGTTTTTAGTATTAATACGAAATATAGTATAGATTTACCAAATAATTCAGAATATATCAAATCATATTGCTCTTTCCTTATCAGGGAATTGCTTGATTTGCTGATAGGTAAAGACAGGGCCATCGGTACAGACAAATTTGCCGCCGATATTACAGTGTCCGCATTTTCCCAGTCCACATTTCATATATCGCTCTAAACTGATATAAATATTTCTTTCCTTAAATTGCGATTTCAACAATTTCTGCACAACAAATTTTATCATAATCGGAGGACCACATACATAAGCAATTCCCCGGTTTCCATCCATATCGGTTTTATCCCAGAGGGTGGTCACCACTCCGACATTGCCCTTCCAATCCTTATCCGGTACATCTACCGTGAGCAAAAGTTCTGTATTGGTGAGATTTTGCCATACTTTTAGTTCCTCCTTGAAACAAAGTTCATCCGGGCTCTTGGCACCATATAGGATTTTAACCTTTCCGAAATTGACTCGATGATCAAAGGCACTATTAATGACACTTCTCAAGGGAGGCAGCCCAATACCTCCGGCAATGAAATATAAATTTTTAGTTCTCGCCTCCTCCAAGGGAAAGGAGTTTCCATAAGGACCTCTTAGATAAAGAATGGCTCCTGCATTAAGTTGATTTATTGCCCGGGTGAGTTTTCCCATTGTCCTGATGGTAAACTCCAAGTACCCTTTTCCGGAAGGAGAAGAGGTAATTGAGATAGGTGATTCCCCTATTCCCAACAAAGAGATTTCCATAAATTGGCCTGGTTTGTAATTGAAACTTTTTGCCAATTTTTCATCAACGAAGACAACCTTAAATGTCCGGGTATCAAAACTTTCTCGCTGGATGGATTTAATCCTTGCCGGATAGGGAAGATATTCGTTTTTCATTTTTTGCTACCTCTTCAATAACCTGAGAGATGCCAATGTTGACCGGACAGGTTGCCAGGCACCTTCCGCAACCAACACAGCCACTCATCCCGGTAGTTAGATAGTCGTATTTTAGTTTATGTTCATATCGCCGGGAGGTTCTCTGCCACTTTTCTGGCCGGGGATTATGCCCACTGGCCTCACGCGTATATCCTTCGAATACACAGGCATCCCAGTTGCGGGACCTTTCTCCTCTCTTTCCTTTTTTGCCATCAAATACATTAAAACAGGTGCAGGTCGGACAAACATAGAGGCACCCCCCGCAGTAGATACACCTTTCGGCTATTTTCTCATAAACTTTTCGGGAAACCTTATCTTCACAAAAATTCTTTACCGCCTTCTCAAAATCTACTTTAAGAGTAATGGCTTCCTCGGCTCTTTTCTTCGCATCCTTTGAGAGCTCTACCTCTTTTTTAGAGGCGACCTCAAAAAAACTTTTATAACTCTCTATAAATTCCTTTCCTTTCTCTGAGCCTATCTCAACTAAGTAGCTATCCCCAATGTCAACTAACTGCAGGTCAAATCCTTCTTTTCTCACTTCGCCGAGGCTGCGAGGGACAGGTAAAAATGGTCCTGTTTTTGTTGAGGTGCAGAAGCAATCCCGGGGGGGAGTTTTACAACCAACAAGAACCAACAATTTATCCATCGTTCTATTCAGATAATAGATGTCCTCAAAGTTTCTTCTAAAAAAATCATCTACAAATAAGATTGCCTTGACATCGCAGGCTCTCAGTCCAAATAGGAGTTTTTTGGTAGGAGGCGGCACTTTTTCCTTAATTTTTCCTTCTTCAAATTCAAAAAGCAATTCCAGTTGAGGAAATGCTATTGTCTTGGGTGGAATCAAAGGTGAGCCATATTCTAAACTCAATTTATTCAGAAAATCTTCTTTTCCTGCACCAGGAAGTTTTACAAATTGAAGATCTTCTCCAAGATCCTTCCAAGGGACAAAAGTATCCCATTCTTCGGAGGCAGAAATAAGTAAATTCTTTATCTTATCCTTTTTTAGGAGAAAGTCTTTCATATCTTCTCTATTTTCACGGCACAGATCTTGTATTCGGGAATCTTGGCAACCGGGTCTATTGCCGGGTTGGTAAGGACATTGGCGGCGGCCTCCCGGAAATGAAAGGGAATGAAGAGGGAACCTTCTTTTACCTTTTTCGTGAGTTTCACCGCAATCTCAATCCTGCCACGTCGGGAGGAAACCCTTATTTTCTCTCCTTCTTTGATTTTGAGTTTTTCGGCATCTGCGGGATGCATCTCCACATAGGCGGAAGGTACCTCCCGGGCAAGCAGAGAAGTTCTTCGGCTCATCGTACCGGTATGCCAGTGCCAGTAGACCCTTCCCGTAGAAAGAGCAAAATTATATTCTCTATCTGGAGATTCATCCGGCGCTACATAATGAGAAGGGATAAAGGAGCCCTTTCCTTTAGTAAATTCATTCTTATGCAGATAAGGAGTTCCGGGATGCTCTTTGGTTGGACAGGGCCATTGCAGACCAAATGGCTCAAGCCGCTCATAACTTATTCCTCCATAGATCGGGGTAAGAGCTGCGATTTCATCCATAATCTGAGAAGGGTGCCGGTAATCCATTTCTCGATAGCCACATCGTTTGCCGATCTCAGCTAAAATCTGCCAATCCGGTTTGCTCTTTCCTTTTGGCTCGATTGCTTTGCGTATTCTCTCAATCCGGCGCTCGGTATTGGTGAAGGTTCCATCCTTCTCAGCGAAGCTTGCCGCCGGTAGTACCACATCGGCATATTCTGCCGTCTCACTCATAAATATATCCTGGATGACCAAAAATTTTACTTTTTCAAGCGCTTTTCGTACCTGGTTTGAATCGGGGTCACTAAGTAGCGGATTCTCACCCATAATGTAAAGGCCTTTTATCTTACCCTCTTTTACTTTTTTAAAGATTTCGGTGACGGTAAGGCCAGGGTCTGCCGGCAGGTTTTCTACCTTCCAGGCTCTTTCAAATTTATCCCTTACTGCTTTATCGGTTATTTTTTGATAACCGGAAAATAGATCGGGAAGCGCACCTACATCGCAGGCTCCCTGAACATTATTTTGACCTCTTAAGGGATTAACGCCGGTGGATGGAAGTCCCACATGGCCGGTAAGCATCGCTAAATTAGCCAGCGATTTAACATTATCTGTACCGGTGGTATGCTGAGTAATGCCCATAGAATAGACAATCATCGCTTTTTTGGTTTGAGCATAGAGCCGAGCCGCTTGAATAAGCAGATTGGCTGGTATCTTCGTTATCTTCTCTACTTTTTCAGGCGGATAGTCTTTAACTAATTCCTTTAACCCGGCAAAATTTTCTGTTCTCTCCTCAACATATTTTTGATGATGCAATTTTTCTTTGATAATTACATTCATCATTCCATTTATCCAGGCGACATCAGTTCCATTATTCTGTTGCATAAAAATGGTGGCATATTTAGTTAGTTCAATCCGCCGGGGGTCGACAACGATCAGTTTGGCACCTTTGTCAAGAACAGCATTTATGATTCTGGAGCCAATTAAAGGATGCTGCTCGGTCGTATCTGAACCGGTTACCAAAAATAGGTCCGCCTTCTCAAATTCATTTATGGAATTTGTCATCGCCCCGGAACCAAAGGTAGCTGCCAAGCCTACAACGGTAGAGGCATGGCAAAGCCGGGCGCAATGGTCGATATTGTTGGTCTTAAAAACAGCACGGGCCAATTTCATCATTAAGAAATTTTCTTCATTGGTAGCTTTGGCGGAACTCAAAAAGGCAAGGGAATCGGGACCGTATTGCTCCTTAAATTGTAAAAGTTTTTTGGAGACTAAACTCAGGGCTTCATTCCAGCCGCTCTCCTCAAAATTACCACCCCTTGAACTTACACCCCCACCTACTTCCTCCCCCCTCAAGGGGGAGGAGTGAGGAGAGGGGGAGAGGGAATTCCGATACAATTTAATTAAAGGTACAGTGAGTCTATCGGGACTATTGATAAATTCGTAGGCATTCCACCCTTTTATACAAAGACCTCCCTTTGATACCGGATGATTTTGGCTGGGGTAGGAACCGACAATTTTTCCATTCTCGGCCTCAAGCCACAGCCCGCATCCACATCCGCAATAGATACAGGTGGTTAAGACTCTCATTTTTGTAAGGCGGGGTTTAGCTAAGTTCGGCCTGATTGATGATTTCGGGGACAAGAGCATCCCAGCCTAAGGGCATAATGTGGGCTCCCTGACAGATAGGCTTAATTTCGCGAATAATCCGGGCAGCAATTTCCACCGCTTTCTTCCTGCGGTCTTCTTTTTTGGTCTCAGCCATCTCTTTGACAATTTCCTCAGGAACGAAAACCCCGGCAACATTTTCATTCATAAATTTGGCCATCCCCGCAGATTTAAGGACAACGATCCCGGCCATCACCGGTACATGAAATTTTTCCACATCATTCATAAAGGATTCAAACTTTTTTGGTTCAAAAACGCTCTGCGTCTGGAAAAACTTTGCTCCCGCATCTATCTTTTTTTTCATCTTAATAATCTGGGGCTCAAGCGGGTCGCAACCAGGCGTCACCACCGCTCCGGCAAAGAAATTCGGAGTACCATCAAGTTCATGCCCGGCGATATCATGTCCTTGGTTCAGAGTCGCCACGGTCTTTAGTAATTGAACGGAATCAAGGTCAAAGACCGGTTTGGTTTCCGGATGATCGCCCAGAGATGTATAATCTCCGGTCAGACAAAGAACGTTTTTGATTCCCAATACCCAGGCACTCAAAAGGTCCGATTGGAGTGCAAGCCTGTTTCTATCCCGGCACACCATCTGAAAAACCGGCTCCAAACCCTTCTCGGCTAACAAATGACAAATCGCCAGAGAGCCAATTCTCATCACTGCACTTTGAATGTCGGTGACATTTATCGCAGAAACCTTATCCCTCAACAATTCAGCATCTTCCAGGCATTTTTCGATGTTGGTTCCCTTGGGCGGACCAATTTCGCTGGTGACCACAAACTTCTTACCTTCAAGAGCTTCTGAAAGTTTACTCATTTTTACTCCCCTCCCCAGCGATAATTTTTTGCGGGGTTGTTTTTTTAGACCAGTCCTTAGGTGGTTGAAATTTCTCTAAGAGCTCCAGCATACCTAATTCCTTTAAGCGTTCATAAATTAA
>PFWI01000120.1 GCA_002791075.1 bacterium (Candidatus Ratteibacteria) CG_4_9_14_3_um_filter_41_21
GAGATAGCGTCGGGTGCGAGTTCAGTGAGCACCCTGACCGACGAATCCGCCAATGGCGGATAAGGAGACCCTGTTTATGAACTGCGAGTGATTAACGAGCAGTGAATGAGCGGGGGGCCGACCGGAGCGAAGCGGAGGCGCCGAATCCCGTTTCCCGCTCGATGAAAAAGTTTGGGGATTAAAAGTTGAAAATTAAAAGTATAAAGATTTTAACGGTTTTTTTTCTTATTCTTTCCGGTTGTACAATTCGGCTGATTCCCTCCCGACCAACATCCTATTCTAAAAATGGGGAATATCATCGGGTAAAAAAAGGAGAAAATCTATACAGGATTTCCCAGCATTACGGAATCTCGGTAGAAGCCATTAAAAGAGCCAATCATTTGAGGAGCGATAGAGTTTATGTCGGCCAGAGACTTTCTATTCCCCAAGGTGTCAAAGCAGAAAGAATCCCGGTTGACAAAATTAAAAAAGAGTATTCCATTGTCAAGTTAGAAAAAGGCGAATTTCTCTGGCCCGCAAAGGGTAAGGTTGTAAGAAAATTTGGAGAGGAAAACGACGGAATTGATATCCTTCTTGCTCCAAAAGCCAAAGTTGTTGCCTCTAAAAAAGGAAAAGTATCTTTCTGCGATGCTACCAAAGGTTATGGGATGACGATAATCATTGACCATCAGAATGGGTATTATTCCGTCTATGCCCAGGAAATAGTGCCGTCGGTAAAGAAAGGGGAAATCGTATCTCAAGGAGCAGAAATTGCCCGGATGAAAGACCAGGAAAAAGAACCCCTCCTTCATTTTGAAATTAGAAGAGGGGTGGAGCCAGTAGATCCTCTTTTCTACTTAGGAGACTAAATGTTGATCCGAGAAGAGTTGGAAGCGAATGAAGAAAAGTTTTTGGCGCCTTACGGAGTGAGAAGTAGAGAGAGTAGGGGAAGGAGATATAAGGAGAATGAGCATCCTTTCCGCAGCCTCTTTCAGAGAGATCGTGACCGGATTATCCATTCTACCGCCTTTCGGCGGTTGGAATATAAAACTCAGGTTTTTGTAAACCATGAAGGAGATTACTATCGCACCAGATTGACTCATACCATTGAAGTTAACCAAATTGCGCGCACGATTGCCAGAGCCTTGGGCCTAAATGAAGATTTGACGGAAGCAATTGCTTTAGCGCATGACTTAGGTCATACTCCTTTTGGCCATGCCGGGGAGAAAGCCCTTTCTGAATTAATGAGAGATTTTGGCGGTTTTGAGCATAATCAGCAGGGATTGCGCGTGGTGGATAAATTAGAAAAGAAATACCAAGAATTTGATGGTCTTAACCTTACTTACGAAGTGAGAGAAGGAATTATTAAACACCATACTCCTTATGATTTGCCTGAGTATCAGGAGTTTAAACCTGCAGAATCTCCAACTTTGGAATGCCAGGTGGTAAGCCTGGCTGATGAAATTGCCTATACCAGTCACGATCTCGATGACGGTCTTAAAGCCGGTTTAATTGAAGAAAATGACCTAAGGCAAATAAAAATTTGGTTTTCCATTTATGAAAAGATGTCAGGGAATATTTCTAATGAAGAAAAAGTGTATAAAACTATCCGTTCTCTAATTAATCTTTTGGTAACTGATTTGGTAAAGGAAACTGAAAAAAGGTTGAAAGAATTTCGTGTTAGTTCGCTTCGTCAGGTCAGAGAAATGAAGGAATTTGTTTCCCTTAGCCAGAAGATAGAAAAAGAAAATAAGGAACTAAAGCAGTTTCTTTTTGAGAAGATGTATTGCCATTATCGGGTAATACGGATGGCTGAAAAGGCTCGCCGGATTATAGAATCTCTATTTATGGAATATATCAAGGAACCAAAACAACTGCCATCCTTGGTTCAGGAATCTTTAAAAGAAGAGTCTGTTCCCCGTATTGTCTGCGACTATATTGCCGGAATGACCGACCGTTTTGCTCTGGGAGAATATAAAAAACTCTTTGACCCATATACCCGGGTCTAGGCGGGTTCGATAAATCGAACCCCTACAGTAGGGGTCGGATTTATCCGACCCGAATATACAATGGATGAAAGGAAGAAAGGCTGGATTGGACTTAATCTTGTTGATACTTTGGGTCCGGTCAGGATACGAAATCTCCTGAAAAGATTTAAAGAGCCCAAAAAGGTCTTTAATGCAACTATATCGGAACTGCTGGAGATTCCTGGTATTAGCAGAAATGTTGCGGAAAGAATTAAGGATTTCTCCGTTGCCCGTTTGGAAAAGGAATTAAGTTTGATGGAGGAAATGGGACTTTCCGTTATTACCTTAGAGGACCAAGATTATCCTGCCAATCTTAAATTGATTTATGCTCCTCCCGCCGTTCTTTATATCCAGGGAGAGATAAAAGCAAAGGATCGGTTAGCCATCGCTGTTGTGGGAACAAGACGATGTTCTTACTATGGACGCAAGACGGCTAATTCTCTCAGTTATGAACTTGTTAACCGTGGTTTCACTATTGTCAGTGGGATGGCTCGAGGTATCGATACTGAAGTTCATAAGGGAGCTCTGAAGGCCGGTGGCAGGACTATTGCCGTATTAGGCAGCGGGCTGGCAAGAATCTATCCTGGAGAGAACAAAAACTTATCTAAAGAAATTGCCCAGTCAGGAGCGGTTATTTCAGAATTTCCTCTTCTTACTAGCCCTGAGCGAGGGAATTTTCCTCGGCGTAACCGCATTATCAGCGGTCTCTCTCTTGGTCTGGTGGTGATTGAAGCTCCGAATAAAAGCGGGGCCCTTATTACAGCTGATTTTGCTCTTGAGCAGGGAAGGGAGGTCTTTGCTATTCCGGGCAATGTTGACCAGCCCACGAGTTCAGGTACGTTGCATTTAATTAAACAAGGGGCAAAATTAGTAACCCAGGTAGATGATATAATTGAAGAATTAGGAGCTCTTATTAATCTTTTGCCGAAAAAAAAGGAAGAGCAAGGGAAAAAGAGAATTTCCGGAGGGCTAGGACTAAAAGAAAGGGAACAAGAAATCTATCAATTACTTACTATTTCTCCCAGACATATCGATGAAATTATAAAGGAAAGCAATTTCCCGGCATCTGTTGCTCTCAGCGCTTTGATGACTTTAGAATTAAAAGGATTGGTTAAGCAACTTCCCGGTAAGTTTTATGTCTTGGCTTGAGATTTTATACCAGGGTCTTGATTTTAGGCTTTTTTTGAGGTAGAATGAAGGGTTAAATAAGGAGGAGACAAATGAGAATATTTAATAAAATAGTGGCTTGGATATATGCGCTTACTTCTTTGATTGTTGCTTTCTTCTTTCTTCTGTCTTCAATCGGGATAATTTCCAGGCAACAAGTGCATCTTTATGTTGAAAAGATGAATTGGAATGCAATAGGTATAATCGGAACTTTTTTAATTGTTTTGGGATTGCTATGGCTTTTGTTTGTGGTTAATTATTTTCGTAAAAGCCGGTCAATTTGTTTTGATAATCCGGGAGGAGAAGTAAAAGTTGCTCTTTCGGCAATTGAAGATTTCATTGTTAAAAGAGTGTTGGCACAAATAAAAGCAGTGAGAAGAATTACCACGCGAACTTCCGCCACGGCTAAAGGATTAAAGGTGGTTAACCGGGTAGTACTTTGGTCCGACAATGAGATACCGACTACCTGTGCAACCATCCAGGATTTAATTAAAAAGTATCTGCAGGATATTATTGGAGTAGAGCGGATTTCTGTAATTAAGGTGATTGTAGCAGGAATTTCTACCCATATCGGAGAGGAAGAGCCAAAGGAAGAAGAGCCGATAATTTACGAATAAGGAGGCTTGGAAAGAGATGACTGAAGTTTTTTCGCTCGGGCTTTTTTATTCCTCGGTATTTCATACCTGCGGCATAACCGCCAGCTTCGCTCACAAACCCCAGTCATCTCTTAGTAGCGGTGCGATTTATCGCACGAAAAATACAGAGGAGGGGCGTGAGTCGGTAACAAGGCTCTGCTATCAGGAAACTTCCTCGCCTTGTGAGAAAACAAACATATGGAAAAGGTAAGAATTGCCGAGTTAATTAAGGAAAGCATTAAAGTAAAGGAATCTCTTCTTTTACCGAAAAATATAAAACTCATCGAAAAAATCTCTCAAGAGATAATAAAAACATTAAAAAATAACGGAAAGATTATCTTTTGTGGTAATGGAGGCAGTGCCGCGGATTCCCAGCATTTGGCAGCCGAATTTGTAGGGAGATTTAAGAAAGAGAGAAAAGCGATTTCCTCGCTTTCCCTTACTACTAATACCTCTATCTTAACCTCCATTGCTAATGACTATAGTTTTAAGGAGGTCTTTAGCCGTCAGATTCAGGCGCTGGGAAAAAGAGGCGATTTGCTCATCGGAATTTCCACCTCCGGCAACGCCGAGAATGTTATTTTAGCGGTAAAAACAGCTAAAAAAATTGGAATAAAAACAATAGGTCTTACCGGAAAAAATGGTGGAAAACTCGCAGAAATTTCTCATCTTACCTTTATAGTTCCTTCCAATAATACTGCCCGCATCCAGGAAGCCCATATCTTAATTGGCCATATTCTCGCCGAAATCGCCGAAAATGATATAACCACGAATACACAATAAAAATAAGAGCAACCACGAATTTATCGAATTACACGAATTAGAAAGTGAATACAAAGATTGAAGAAATTGAGG
>PFWI01000149.1 GCA_002791075.1 bacterium (Candidatus Ratteibacteria) CG_4_9_14_3_um_filter_41_21
TGCAATTCATATTCGTTAAATTTATAGAAAAAGATTACTTTGTCATCCGAAATTTTTGTAATTTTAATTTTTGTCCCCGGAACTTTTTCTCCGACCGAAAGCACGGTATCATTAACAATAGCAAGAGATTTATCCCGGGAACGGAGAATAGCCTGCAGAGAAATTTTTGTGGATAGTATTTCTCGGGTATTGATAATTCCTTTGCTGTTCTCGCTAACCAGAGGAATAAACGGGTCCCGCTTATTATAACTGTTATAGACAAAGTCTGTTTCTGCAAAGCAGGCTATTGCATTTATTAAAAGAAATGTCATTGCGAGGCAAAGCCGAAGCAATCTCGAGATTGCCGCGCTCATTTCATTCGCTCGCAATGACCGATACGCTGTAATCTGTGTAATCTTTTTCATAAAAGTGGCTCTTTAAGTAAATATAAGGAAATGAGTAATCTTACGTTCTCGTTAAAAATATCCTCTCCGGGATTCATTCTTAACGTTTTTACTTCTACAAACCGATTCATCCTTTCCAATTCGTTAAGAAAATATCCTAATTGGTGGAAACCGCAGATGAGCCGCAGTTCAAATTCCGTCTCTTCATAAAGAACGCTTGCCCCCTCCTTTTCCTTCGTCTTTTTTTCCTCCATTGGCTTCAGGCTGCTGTACTTAACCCCGGTTTTATCGGCAATCTCGGTTAATTTATTAAAAAAGGATGGAAGCATCTCCTCACGCGGCAGGTAATTTTCATAAAAATCTGCTCTTTCTTTCAATAGAGCGAATTCCCTTTTCAACTCCTGATATTTTGAAATCTTTCCTTTCATCTCCGATAATATTGCCTTTTTCTCCAGATATATTTTCTTAGTCTCGGCTAATCGCTTATTGGTCGGTCGAAGCAAAAAGAAAAAAATAAAGATCGCCAGCACAAATAAAATCAAAGACGGGAGAAAAAATCGTAATTTTTCTTTTTCAATTTTCATTTTTGTTTCAGGGATAATTCAAAGATGAAGTCCATCACGTCAAAATCACCTATTTCCCGACTGCTGCAACTGACAAATTTTAAATCTTCGAAGTAATCCGCAAAGAATCTTTTATTCCCCTTCAGCGTCGCCATAAAATTGGCAATTGCTTGCAACCTTTCTTCCCCTTCAAGCGAAACCGCCGAGCCCTTTATCATGAGAAAACTTTTGCTGGTCTTCTCGGATATTACCTTATTGCCGACTTTTTTGTTCACAACTTCTTCTTTCTCTTGCACCTCTACGTTGGTAAGCCAAATCTTCTCCGGTAAAAGCCAGCTGACCTGATTCATTTTTTTTGACCAGAATCGTCGCCTGGCTACCAGATTATCAATAACCGCTAATTTCGGTTTTAGCGTATCAATTTCATTCTTCGTCAAAGTTACTTCTTTATAAAGAGGCTCCAGGATTCTTAATTGCTCCTCTGTTTTAGCTAACCTCTCTCTCTCCTTTTTTAATTTAATCTGCTGGAAAAGACTGAAACCGGAAAGAGTTAAAATCAAGAAAACCCCCACCCCCATTGAAAGAAGAAGGACGGTCTTCTTCTCCGGAGCAACCTTTCTCCTCTTCTGGGTCTTATATCGAGCGGGTAAAAGATTTAATTTAATCATAAATTTCTACTTTAACCACGAATTACACGAATTAATCTAATTAAGAACTTTAAAATCTGAAACAGCTATTCTTTTTATAATTCGTAAATATATTCAGCAAACACCGTTATCTTAGAGAGGTAGTGTAGCCCTTTATGGGCGTCCTCTCTACGGGGACAAGCCCCTACACTACCATCCGACGGTGTTCAGTGAGTATTTACTATAATTCGTGAAATTCGAGAAATTCGTGGTTTCACTTCTTTATTCACATAAAGCGAGGCCAATGGCCACCGCCAATTTCCCGGTATCTGCCTCTATATCTTTTAGATTAGTATTGACTTTTAGATTGAGCGTTGGATTCCAGGACAAAACAGGAACACCCAAATGCTCCTGGAAAAATGACTGGAGCAAAGCGGTTATTCCCCCGGAAAGATAAATCTTGCTGATGGTCTCCCCGAATTGTCTTTCATAGTAACTAAAGGAAAGACGGATTTCGTTAATCAGAGATTCCAGGGTCTCTCGGGCTAACTCCAAAATTTCTTCTCTTTGGCCTTCTGTTTGCAGCAAATTATTTGCTTCATTTAAAGAGCAATCATTTTTATCTTTGGCCAGGAGGTCAATAATGGTCAATCTACCAAATTGGATGTCCCGGCTGAGAAAAGGTTCCTTCCCTTTAAGAACATTAATATTGCTAATTTCCGAACCAATATTAATCAAAGCCGCCGCCTCCCCTTTGCCGGCAGGATTGCTATTGGTAAAAGCATTGATTAATGCGGTAGAATTGGTATCAATAGTAGATATTTTTAATCCTGCCTCACTTATTGTTTTAATCTTCTCTTCAATCAATTCTTTCTTCACCGCGGCTAAAGCAATTTTCATAGTTTTGCTGTCCGGTGAAAACTCCTCTAAGACCTGAAAATCATATTCAACTTCATCCTTCTTGAAAGGGATATGCTGTTCCAGTTCAAATTTCATTGCTCCGGCCAATTCCTCCCTGGGCATTTTCGGCAGCGTCGGATACCTTACTACAACCGAAGGTCCGCCTACTCCGATATTTACCAGCCGCTTATTGGCTAAGTGAGCCGAGAACATTTTTTTTAAGCCATTTTTTAATCTGGTCTTTAAATCTTCCCCGAGGTCAAGATGAATTATTTTATAATTATCTAAAGATTTATCTTTCCCGGAAATATCCGCCGCTTTAATACTGTCAGTCTCTAAATCTAAACCTATCGCCATTTTTAATACCTACTTTAACGACGACCCCGTATTAAATACGGGGTAATCTAATTAAGAACTTTAAAATCTGAAACAGCTATTCTTTTATCTTATTACTCTTTAATTCGTGTAATTCGAGAAATTCGTGGTTGCTTTTTCTGTGACGTTAATATTGTATCACATTATTCTTATTTAATGCAAGTTCCTGTTTTAAGAAGAGTTGGTTTCTGGCGATCAGGATGTCAAAATCTATCTTTTCTCCGTCAAACTCGGGCCCATGAACGCAAGCAAATTTTGACTCATTCCCAATCTTTACCCGGCAGGAGCCGCACATCCCGGTTCCATCAACCATTATTGGATTTAAACTTACCCTTGTTTTTAGGCCTATAGGTTTGGTAATCTGGCAAATTACCTTCATCATTATCAGAGGTCCGGCGGTAACCACCAGATTTATTTCCTCTTTTTGCTCAATTAATTTTTTTAAAATATCAGAAACAAAACCTTTTTCCCCTGCGGAGCCGTCATCGGTAGTAACGAAAAACTTATCGCTGATTCCTTCGGTCTCTTTTCTCAAAATGAGAAAATCTTTGCTTTTTGCTCCGAGAATAGAAATAATTTTATTGCCTGCTTCCTTCAAGGCGCAAGCTATCGGATAAACTACTGCGGCTCCCACTCCTCCGCCAATGGCAACTACCTTCCCAAAATATCTAATTTCGGTTGCTTTTCCCAGGGGTCCGACTAAATCTAAAATCTCTTCTCCCGGCTCAAGAAGACCTAATTTTTTCGTGGTCCTCCCAACCTCCTGAAAGATTAAGGAGATAGTTCCTTTCTCTAAATCTTTATCGGCAATGGTAAGAGGAATTCTCTCTCCTTTCTCGTCAACCCTTAAAACCACAAATTGCCCCGGCCTTGCTTTCTTGGCAATCTCCGGAGCCGCCAGCATAATTCTCTTAATCCCTTCCGCCAATATTTCTTTTTTAACTATTTTCACCATAGCAAGAACCCATCTCCTTCTTTTTGATTACGCTCTTTCTTCATAGTTCCAAAAATTTTGGGGAGAAATGATGTCAATACCCTTATATTTCTTCAAAATGAGTAAGTCCTTATTGCCGCTTATGATACATCGGCACTTGCCTTTTAGGGCAGTACCGAGAATAAAATTGTCTTTTGGATCACGGCAAACAGTTCTCTCCAGATTTAAAGGGGTCATAATCACTATCCGGCTGAGAAGCAATTGGGTAGCTTTGCTCACCTCATACTTGGAGAATTTGAACTTGCTGATCAATTTATCAGAGAATTCTGTAAGTATGAATTTTGAGGCTATGATTTTATGGCAGCGGATACAGTGTTCAAACAATTCACTACAGACCCCATGAGAAATAAAGGCAGCAATCAGAACGTTCGTATCAAAGACTATCTTCATTACTAAAGATGTCTTGGTCAGTGTAGACACGAGGGCTTTTTTCTATCATCTTTTTACGCAAAGCTCTAAATTGACGAATAAACAGATAGTCCCGCAGCGATTCTCTGATGATACTGCTGCGGGTTGTGCCTTCCTGAACCGTTATTTTATCAAGCTGTTTCTTAATCTCTTCCGGGATACTAATTGTTACGGTTTCTCTCATACTTCTTCTCCTCCTTTCGCTTACACTACACTCGTCGGTCAGGGTGCTCACATCTCGCACCCGACGCTATCTCGTGCTCGTTACTCGTCGCACAGCGTCCCTCCTGTAATAAAAAATAACACAAAAACCTTATCCTGTCAAATCTGTCATTCCCCTTTTTCTAAAAGGGGTGTCTGCGTTAGCAGACGGGGTATTGTTCCCCTGCAGTTTTTTACCAAGAATAATGAAGAATAAATTTTTATGGTCCAAATACGAAATTTTTCGGTAATACAAAACCGTAAATCCCATTTTTCTAAAAAACTCTTTTGCTTTCTGTGATATAGTTGTAACGTGAACCCCCCTAATCCTTTTTTGATGCAGACATTCTAAATAGTTCTTGATCAGTTCTCCCCCGATCCCTAAACTCCTGAATTTATAATCAATATTTATATGGAAAGAAGCGGGATAATCTCTGGAAAAATCTGGATGATTAAACTCACCCTTTAGGACTGACTTAAAACAGTTCAGACAAAACTTTCTTGTTTTAGATTTAAAGATAAGCCCTTTAAATAGGAATTTCAGGCATACCGGGGGGATTATCTTGTTCATAAATATCATTCTCTGCCTCTTCTGACTCCTACAGCCGGTTAAATAACCAACTACCTGTTTGTTAATTTCGGCTACAAAGGTAAGGTCAGATTCAAAGTCGGTATAATAGGAAGTGATGAAATCGGCTAAAATCTGGCGGCCATCAAAAAACTTTTCCATTGGCTCGCCCATAAAGGCCGTATCACAACAAATCCTTCTTATGGCCTCTCTGTCTATCTTATTATATTTTCTAAATTCAATAATTTATCGTCACCACCTTTTCACTTATCTTTCCTTCTTTAATAAGATTGCCTTCATCATCAATGACATGGTACTTTTCTGCTTCTATCCCCTCTTTGATTTTAATCGTTAGACCGTTCAATTCAAGTTCGCTCCCCTTCTCTAAGGTGATTTTGAGCGTAGAATTATCTATCCTGGACTCCGCCCATAACAGTTCTCTTGCTTTCCACCATAGCGCGAGTTCTGTTAAATTCGGTTTCCAGAGATTTTTGGTGGTTATGTATTTCAAACTTTTGTCTAGCAGGTTTAACCCTTGAGGATTATTCAGGGGTTCTATATGGGATAACAGTATAAAAATTCCTCTTCTGTTATGGGTCTTTTCAAATCTGTTTTTTATAATCATAAAGTTTTTAGAGTTAAAGTGGGTGCGAAAAAAATCTCCATGACTAATGAATTCAATCAGATTTAAATCTTCTGGATGATACGGGTAATAGATAGATTCAGCAAATCTCCTGTTTGCCATCATAAAAGGAGGGGGATAAATACTCGCGTTTGAACCATATAAAAAATTAAGTTCATCTAATATTTTTAATGTCTGCTGGTTTGCACTGAAAGCAGGGGCTCTAAATCCATTTACTTGAAAACCAGCATCTTCAAGAATTTTTCTCCCCGTATAGATTCGCCTTTTCTGTTCTCCATAAGGCAAATCTGCAAATTCCTTTGCTAGATTAATAATCTTTGGCTTTTTTCTCGGCACCCAATGAGTTAGTCCATGTTGGGCTATTTCATGCCCATCTTCGGTGATTTCTTGAAGAACTTTTGTTAGCTCATCATTCTTACTCAACCTATATCTACCTTTATAATGGGGGATAACAAAGAAAATTCCCTTAACACCGTATTCATTGAGAATATCAACCACATTTTTTACCTTACCCGGTTCAGTTAATTTATTTATATCGTCGTTTGTGAAAATGAATACAGATTGAAAATTATTCGGATAGAGATTAATCTCTATGTTTTCATCCTCTCTGAATAAAACAGGTGGTCCAAAAATCAGATCCCGGTAATAGTAAACAAGGAAATAGCTGACTGCAAATAGAATTAAAAACAAAACTCCTATTATGATTTTTGTTTTAGTGAATTTTATCCTTTTTATCACTAAATCTCCTCAAAATAATTCATTGTATGGAATTTCAAACTTATTTCTTCGCAACCTGAAGGTTGCGGCTACCATCTTTATACGCACCATAAATCCTGCGTTAATTTAATCTCTCCGTATCCAGAAATATCTCTTTCTGATACTCCCTGAACTTCACTACTGTAGAGATGGATTCCCGATTACTATACTATCGGGAATGACAATATTGGGGCACTTCGAAAATGACAACAAGGAGAGATTGCCACAGTCGCTACCGCTCCTTCGCAATGACAAACCCCTTTGTCATTCCTGCGGAAGCAGGAATCTACTGTCATCTGTGGCTATATCTTTTCAGGAAAACTTACCTGTTACATTAGGAACAATAGCAGAGTAAACTCTGCAACTACAATAGGAAATTTCCAGGTTTATCTTTTTTCCCACTTCAAAAGTTCGGTAATCTTGCTTAAAGTGGTGCCGTCTTTGATTTCCTTGCGCAGCCTGTTTTCTCTTTCCAGGACATCCATTGCCCGATTGGCGACTTCGGCGGCCTCTTTCTGGGGAATTACCACTACTCCGTCATCATCCCCGACAACCCAATCCCCCGGGAAAATTTTTCTTCCTCCCAGGCTAACTGGAACGTTCAATTCGCCAAAACCCTTTGGCTCTCCCGCTGCTGGAGTAATAATTTTGGAAAAAGCTGAAAATTTTAATTTTTTTATCTCTCCTGCGTCCCGAATGGCCCCGTCAATCACTACCCCGGCAATCCCCTTAGCCAGGCAACTGTTGGTAGCCAACTCCCCCCAGACTGCGGGACCGACGCCTCCGGCGTCAACGACAATAACATCTCCTTTTTTTGCCAAATCAACCGCTTCTACCGGCTTAGCCCAATCCCCGGGATAGGTCCTCACCGTAAAAGCTTTTCCCGCCATCTTTATTCCGGAGAAGACCGGCGAAATCCCTTTTAACGCTCCTTCCCGATGCATCGCATCGGAGATATTGGCGGTAGAAACCAAAAGTAAAATATCTTTGGCGTTTTTTTCAGTGATTCTTTTATAGAGTTTTGTTTTAATTTTGGTTTTTGTCTGCATCGCTCTTTTAATTTTCCGGGTGGCTTCCCGGGCATCTTCTTCTTTGGTAATTGCTCCCCCGACAATAAGAATATCGGCTCCGGCGTTGAGCGCATCCACCACGGTTTCCGAATTAATCCCCCCGGCGACGGCAATCGGAAGATTAGTTTTAAGGCGCAATTCCTTCAATTGGTTAAAAGATATTTCCCCCTCCATCTGTTCATCAATGCTGATGTGGATTCCGAGAAAATCTGCGCCAAGTTTTTCAATCTCCCGAGCGCGTTTCAAGATGGAAGAGCATCCGAGAAAATCCACCATAATTTTCGCTCCATAATTTTCCCCGGCTTTGACCGCATCCCGAATTGTGGCGTCAGGAGCCATAGCTATAACGCAAACAATATTTGCTCCCGCTTTTGCCGCGGTTTCCACCTCAAGCCTGCCCACGTCCATCGTCTTCATATCGGCAACAATTTGGTGTCCGGGAAATCTCTTTCTTAATTCCCGGACTGACTCCAGTCCAATACTTTTAATCAGAGGAGTGCCGGCTTCAATCCAGTCTGCTCCTCCGCTGACGCTCTCGGCGGCTACTTTGAGCGCGCGGGGTAAATCAACAAAATCCAACGCTACCTGTAAAATTGGCTTCATTTTGTTAAACAGGACGCAGATTTACGCAGATAAAAAACATAATAAGTCATTCTGAGAGAAACGAAGAATCTCAATCTCAGGGTGACTTTTGTATCATCTTTAATTTAATCCTGTAAATCTGCGAAAATCTGCGTCCAATTAATTTATTGTATGGAATTTCAAAGTTCCCCCTCATCTATGTTTCCTCTCCCCAAGGGGAGAGGATGGAGG
>PFWI01000058.1 GCA_002791075.1 bacterium (Candidatus Ratteibacteria) CG_4_9_14_3_um_filter_41_21
TTGGGGATGCTGATTTCGGCAACGGTTATTTTACCGCTGTGTTTGGGACCGTCATTAAGGAATAATCCTTTTTTGGGAAGAGCAAAAGTAATTGTTCTCCTGGCAACAATAGCGCTTCCCAGCACAAGCCCGGTATCGGCGTCCAATCCGGAAGGAATATCCAGGGACAATACCGGCTTTTTAAAACTATTAAGAAATTGGATAATCTCCCGATAAGGACTTTTTACTTCTCCTTTTAGTCCAATACCGAAAATGGCATCTAAAAAAAGAGCGCTTTCTTTAATCTTTTTTTTAAATTTCATCAGATAATTTAAATTGGGAATCTCCCTGATTACCGTTTTCATTCTCGTCAAAATTTCAAGGTTTGTTTTCACCTCTTCAGAGGTTATTTGTTTCTTTTTCCCCAGAAGATAGCAGGTTACCCGGCAACCTTTATTGAGAAGGTGGCGGGCAGCCACCATCCCATCCCCGCCATTATTTCCTTTGCCGGAAAAGAGAGAAATTTTTTTTATTTTTCCTTTTAACATTTTCAAGGTTAGTTCAGCTGCGGACCGGCCGGCATTTTCCATAAGAATTGAAGAAGGAATCCCATATTCTTCAATGACACGCCGGTCAATCTGAACCATTTCTTGGCGGCTCACTCTTCTCATTGGTATTTTAAAATGTGAAAGAGTTCCGAGCCGCTGAGAGTAAGTATGGTTACGATTATCCCCGCAATGAGAACCCCCAGGACAGTTCCTAAAAACATATACTTGAATTTCATCTTAAAAAGATTGGCTGCAATTGTCCCGGTCCAGACGCCGGTTAAGGGCAGGGGAATAGCAACAAAAAGGGCTAAGCCAATTGCTTTATAATACTCTATAATCACGGCTTTCCTTTTTGTTCTTTCTACAAACCAGAGGCTAAATTTTCTGGTCCAGCGAAAATGGCCTAACCAGGAAAGGAAAGATTGAATTCCAAAAAAGAGAGGAATTACCGGCAAAAGATTGCCCAGAAAAGCGAGTGTAAAGACCTCTGCTACGGATAATTTTGCCACTAAAATTCCATAGGGAATTGCTCCCCGCAATTCTGAGACCGGAGCAATGGCAAGCAAAAGTGTCATTAATTTTGGATTTATCTCCATCCTTCTTTTCCTTTCAATGGTACAAAACGGCAACCCCCGTAATTGGTGGTTTTTAATCCTCTTTTTTTCTTTTGATAAAGAATAAGTTCCTGGGAATAAAGATTGCCAATAGGAATAATAAGCCTTCCGTTTATAGCCAACTGTTTAAGCAAAGATTCCGGCACCCGGGCAGCTGCTGCAGTCACCATAATGGCGTCATAAGGAGAGAATTTCTCCCAACCTTCAGTGCCATCTCCAATCTTCGTCTCAACGTTGGTATAACCTAATTCTTCCAGAGTTTTCTTTGCCCTTTGCGCCAGAGAAACTATTCTCTCGACGGTATAAATTTCTTTCACAATTTCAGCGATAATTGCGGTTTGATAGCCAGAGCCGGTCCCAATCTCTAAAACCCTCTCTTCTCCTTTTAATTTTAAATTTTCCGTCATTAAAGCAACAATATAAGGCTGGCTGATGGTTTGCTCTTCGCCAATGGGAAGAGGGAAATCACCATAAGTTTCATACCAATGCTCACGAGGAATAAATCTTTCCCGGGGAACTTTCCGAAAAGCAGCTAATACTAAAGAGTCTTTAATGCCCCGGGGAATAAGTTGCTCTTCCACCATTCTTTTTCTTTCCTGAACAAAATTCATTGTAAATCCTTCTTTTGGACGCAGATAACTTCAGGATAAAATCAGGATTAATAAGTCATTGCGAGGCGTAGGTCCCGAGTGCAACGAGGGAACTGGAGCTCCTTCGCTTATGCTCAGGACAGGCTCCGCAATCTCAAAACTGGATTGCCATGCTCCTTTCAGTCGCTCGCAATGACAAAATGTGCTATCTGCGTTAATCTGCGTCCGATTAATTTATTCCTTTTCTCAAGAGAGTATTGAAAACAAATTTAAAAAATCGCAGGGTATCGGAGAAAGGGTCTATTTTGCTCTTTTCTTCCTGATAAATTATTTTTATGGGAATACTTGAAATCTTGAATCCTCTTTTGGCGATTTTGACTAAAATTTCGGATTCGGTGTCAAAGTGAGAAGTAAGCAATTTAATTCTCTGCAATGCAGATGTTCTAATAAGACGAAAACCGCATTGGGTATCCGGAATTCTCTGATGGCAAAAAAGAGAAACAACCGTCGAGGTAAACCAATTAGTTAACAGCCGGTCCAGGGGCATTTTTCTGATGTTTCTTCTCCTAAAACCAATAATCATGCCGATATTATCAGAACTTTTTTTAAAGGTTTCAATAAACTTGCCAACCTCTAAAGGCAGGTGCTGGCCATCGCCGTCCATCGTAAGCACCGCTTGATAATCATTTTTCAAAATATAGTCAAATCCGGTTTTAAGAGTTTCTCCCTTGCCTTTTCTTTTCTGATGATGCAAAACTATTGCTCCATTCTTCTCTGCTTCTTCTGCCGTAGAGTCTGTGGAGCCATCATTTACCACAATAATTTTATCAGCTTTGTTTTTCAAATCCTTCACTAATTTTCCAATGGTAAGTTCTTCATTATAGGCAGGAATAAGAACGGCAATTTTTTCTTCCATTAATTTTTAATAGTATAGAAATCCCTTTTTTAATCTTTAGCCACGAATGGACACGAATAAAGAACTATAGAATGTAGTGGCAGAGTGGACTCTGCTATTATAAATAGTGCGATGAATCGCACCGCTGCTATATTATTTACTACTCTTTTAGTGTTCATTCGTGTTTATTCGTGGTTGCTATTATTTTTCAATTTATCAGAAAGCCGATAAAATAATAGCCTTTCCAGAAGAGGGAGATTATTGCTCCCAACGCTAAATATGGTCCGTAGGGAATATAATCGCTTCTCTTTTTAACTTTTAAAAGAATCAGGGTCAGGCCAATAACGCTCCCTGCAAGAGAGGAAAAGAAGATGGTTAAAAGAACAGATTTTACCCCTAAAAATGCTCCAATCATCGCTAAAAGTTTTACGTCCCCTCCCCCCATTGCTTCTTTTTTAAATATTATCCCTCCAATTAGGCCAATAATGAATAAAGAACCTCCCCCTAAAAGAGTTCCCATGAAAGATGCTTTAAGCGCCAGAAGACGGGAAAAAGTTTGGCTCTGCAATTCCGGATATAAAAAGGAGAGAAACAATCCTAAAACTATCCCTGAATAGACAATGCAATCCGGAATAAGGAAATTCTCTATATCAATAAAAGAGACGATAATCAGAGCAAGGATAAAGATGAGATAGATGAAAAACTCCGGAGAGACATTAAACCTTAAAAAAAGAAAGAAGGTTATAATGCCGGCAAGGAATTCTACAATGAAATAACCGGGAGAAATTCTCCCCTGGCAAGAACGGCATTTTCCTCGCAAAAGAAAAAAACTGAAAAGAGGAATATTGTCATGCCAGGAAATTCTATGATGGCATTTAGGGCAGAAAGACGGAGGCCAGGCAATTGATTTCCCTTTAGGAAGCCGATAAATACAAACATTGGCAAAACTTCCCAGACAGGTTCCGATGAGAAAGAAAAAAATAGAAAGGATTATATTCATCTAATTTCTTCTAAGGCTTTATCGTGTTTTTTGAGCAAAAGTTCAATATCTGAAATATCCTTTTCCGAAAGAACCCAATCTCCGGCAATAGCAGTTTCCTCAATTTGAGATGGATTTCTGGTGCCCACAATAGCCGCCGTTATTTCCGGACGCCGCAGGACCCAGGCAATTGCCAACTGGGCAAGCGTTTTACCATTTCTTTCGGCGATTGGACGCAAGCCTTCAACCAATTGAAGGTGGATGCCTAACCGGGGCTCTTGAAAGGAAGGGTCCCCGCGTCGATGGTCATCTGCGGGCAATTTTTCTACCCGTTTTCTACTGAATTTTCCGGCGAGTAATCCTTTTTGCATCGGGCTATATACAATCACCCCGATTTTATTGGCGGCACAATAGTCCAATAATTCATCCTCTATACCGCGCTTCAGCATACTATATGGCGGTTGCAAAGAGGCTACGGGATGAATCGGCTGAATACGTTTAAGTTGCTCTACGCTAAAATTGGAAACTCCTCCATAGCGAATCTTCCCTTCTTTTATTAAATCTGCGATGGCGCGCCAGGCTTCTTCAATATCTTTCTCTGGTTCTGGCCAATGAATCTGGTAAAGGTCAATTACATCAATGTTGAGCCGCTTCAAACTTGCCTCAACTTCCCAGCGGATACTTTTTTCTTTCAAACAACCTGAAAGATTACCGTTTCTGTCCCAGATTCGACTGCATTTAGTAGCAATAATGGGTTTAGCGGGCAGTTCCCTGATAGCTTTACCGACCACATCTTCCGAATGTCCCAGACCATAAACGGCAGCGGTATCAATCCAGTTTATTCCCTTCTCTATAGCATGCAGGATAGCTGCAATCGATTCCCGGTCATCCTGGGGACCCCAGCTATATTTCCAACCACCTCCCCCAATCGCCCAACTACCAAATCCAACAGCGGATAGATTAAGCTCGGTATTGCCTAATTTCTTTGTCCGCATAATCTCCTCCCATTTAAGAGAAAACTTATCGGTTATCCTTAACTTTAAACTGCCTTTCGCGGGGCGTAGGAGAGTTGAACTCCTGTTAGCGGATTGAAGGCCCGCTGTCTTAACCGCTGGACCAACGCCCCAATCCGTCACTATATAATGGCGGAAGTAGGCCGCGGGAGACTCGAACTCCCTACGCCCGCCTTAAAAGGGCGGTGCTCTGCCTGATGAGCTAGCGGCCCAGAATTTTATTATTATACTACAAATTTTCTTTTTTTAAAAGAGTTAAACAAAAACGTAAATTGACAATTCCCACTATTTAAGTTATATTTTATCGTTAAGAACAAAATGGCAATAAAGATAGAATTTAATAATCCTTTTTCCGCCGAAGGCAACTGGTATAAAGGCAACCTGCATACTCACACTGACAATTCTGATGGAGAACTTTCTCCCCGAGAAGTAATTTCTCTATATCACCGGAGAGGATATAAGATCCTTTCTCTTACCGACCATTATAAGTTGACTTACGGAGAAGAACTAAAAAAAGAAGGTATCTGTTTAATACCCGGGGAGGAAATAGACGGCGGGCAGTCTGCCGCAGGCACTTCATTTCACATAGTTGCATTGAACATAACCAAGGAAATAACATTTGCCAATAAAGAGGAAATAACCGCCCAGGAAATTATTAATCGTATCAAAGCAGAAAACGGAGAAGCTCTTATCGCTCATCCCTATTGGTCAGGACTAACCCTTCACGATATCCTGCCTCTTGAAGGATATTTAGGAATAGAAGTTTTTAACAGTACTTGCCTTAATAGTATCGGCAAGGGTGAATCCTCGGTGCATTGGGATAATCTTTTAGCCAAAGGTAAACGAATTTCTGGCTTTGCAACCGATGATACTCACGGTTACTCTGAGCAACAATATCATCCGATGGATATGGGAAAAGGCTGGATAATGGTAAAGGCAATTTCATTAAACAGAGAAACAATAATGGACTCAATTAAGAAGGGGTTATTTTATGCCTCCTGCGGTCCCGGTATCAAAAATCTCTCGATAGAAAAAGAGATAATTAAAGTCGAGACATCACCCGTCTCCTCCATTACTTTTATCGCTTCTGCATCTCAGGGAGGAAGAATAAGCACCTCCTCTACTCTAACTCAGGCGGAATACGAAATTAGAGGTGGAGAAAAATATATCCGGATAGAATGTGCGGATAATAGAGGAAGGAAAGCCTGGACCAGTCCCTTATTTCTGACGAATCAAAGCGGGGAATATTTTTAATTACTGATAGCGCAGAGCTTCCACCGGGTCAAGAGAAGAGGCTTTTTGAGCCGGGTATAGTCCGAAAAACAGCCCGATAATTGAGGAGAAAAGAAAAGGAAGGATAACTGCGCTAATCGGGATGGTGAAGACCCATTTGCCCAAAATAGAGATAATTTTAGCGATTAAGATTCCGAAAATAATCCCGCAAAATCCCCCCACCAAACTTAAAACTACGGATTCTACTAAAAATTGAGCCAGGATATCTTTCTTTCTTGCTCCTACCGCCTTCCTGATTCCTATCTCCCGATACCTTTCGGTCACCGAAACCAGCATAATATTCATAATGCCAATCCCCCCCACTAAAAGAGAGATTCCCGCAATGGCGGCTAAAAGGATAGTAAATGTTCTACTTACCTGGTTCATTGTTTCCAGCATCTCTTCCTGGCTTCTTACCCGAAAATCTTCCACGCCTTGATGTCTTTGTAAAAGACCTTTTTCGATCAGGGGTACTAAACTCTTAGCCTTTTCCGCATCAGCAGTCTGGATAATTATTGTGCGGACTCTTTCACTCCCGGTTAATCTTTTATAGGCCGTAGAATCGGGAATATAGACCTGCTGGTCAAAATCATAATGAAACATTTCTCCCTTCGGAGAAAGAACGCCACAGACCGTAAAGTAGTGGCTGTTTATATTTATTTTTTTTCCTATCGCTTCTTGCCCGGGGAAGAGTTCGCCAGCTACGTTACTTCCCAAGACCGCTACTTTCAACCAGCGGGCAGTGTCTGAAGAGGTAAAAAATTTGCCTTTTTCGAGCTCCAA